>CAZLOO010000229.1:0-4575 GCA_964561055.1 uncultured Halobacteriales archaeon | reverse complement strand
AGGCCGAACTGGAACCCGTCGTCGACATAAGTAACGGCGAACTCGTCGAGGTCGATCTCCACCCCACCGGGAACGTGCTCGGGTCCGAGCTCGTCCTCTAGCTCCGGCGTCTCGGGGACTACCGCGTCCGCGATGGCTCGGAACGTCACCTTCGTGTGCGGGTCAACGTCCGGCCCGACCCCCAACGCCTCAAGAACCCACCCTGCGACCGACGTCAGGGTCCGCCACGCGGCCTCCAGCCAGCGCACCGGCCGCCGTATCATGCCACCGGATACCATGCGGACGCCTGGTCCCACGGTATAAAAAGTGTTACTGCACAATATATTTCTGTCACCCACGAGCCATGCCAACCGCGCACAGGCAATGAGCTTCCTGCTGGATCCCCCCGCGCTCGTGCTCATCGGGGTCATCATCGGCCGGTACGTCGACGGCCGCGCCCGCCGCAGGCGGCTCGGGGCGGCCATCGTCGTCACCTTCGTCGCCGTGAGTACGCTGCTGTACCTCGACATCCTCCCCTGGTGGCTCGGGGAATGGATGCGCGGCTCGGACTGGATGCTGAACTCAGGGCTCGACACGGAGCTGACCCGGAAGCCCGGGACCGATATCCTTGCCGTGGTGCTGTTCGCCGCCTACCCCCTCTGGATGCGACTGGGGCTCGACGTCGGGGGCGGAATCCGGTAACAGCGAGCGGGGCCGGCCGGGGATCCATAGGGAAGCGCCGGCGCACCGGGGTGTCACGATATGAGCGAACCAATCGACGCGTTCGAGGCCGACCCGAGGAAAAGCACCACCGCGGAGCTCGATGAGCTCTTCCACACGGCCGATCCCGGCCCGATGGAGACACTAATCAACGAGGGGGGACGCGAGGTCAACGTCGACGAGCGAGAGGTGGCGAACGATGAACACTGGCGAGGGTTCTTCCCCACCGATCACACCTTCACGTCTCTGAACCGGGTTGCCCCGCTTCCGGCAGGGTTCCACAAGCGCTTCTGGACGGAGGACGGTTCGCTCGTCGGCGTGACGACCGACGCGGACGAGGTAGTCGTTGGACACAACCGGCTCCGCGAGGTCGAGCACAACGGCCGCCCGTACGCCCTGCTCACCTACACGGACCTCGTGTACCGCCCGTTCTACGATCTCCTGCTTCCAGTCACCGAGGACCTTGCCGTCGGTAAGGCGTACGTCGGGCGATTCCCCTACGGGATCGAGACGCTGACGTTCGGGCTGACGCGCCGGTATGACTTCGACTTCCTCGCCCCCGCCGACCACGCCATGCTCTGGGAGGAGGGGGAGGTCCCCGAGCCGGAAGCCATCGAGGGGGCATGGGACGTCCGGCTCGTCTCGAACGCCGGGCTGTCGGATCCCCTCTTCGAGTTCCAGTTCGAGAACACCGAACACGGTGTCGACGGCCAGTACGAGGTCCTGGACACCGCGGGCGGGGACGTTCGACTTGACTTCGACGACGGGCAGATGGAGATGTTCGACTTCTCGAACTGGCACGACGAGATCCGCGAGCTCACTGACGACTACATGATCGGGAAGTACTGCCAGACCGAGATGCAGTTCCTCCCGGCCCCGGAGGATGGATCACTCGGCCACCTCCACGCAGAGACCGAGGCCGGCGACGAGCGGCTTTGTCTCTACTACGTCATGAACCCGCGGGACGAGCCGATCAGCGAGCCGTGAGACCGTGGGGTTCGTTTAATTGCCAGCCCCGCGAAGGGAACTCATGGCCGCCGACACGGTTCCGCGGGTCGACATCCCGCTCCCGGAGATCTCCCACGTGGCGTTCGTCGTCGAGGATCTCGAGAAAGCGATGAGTCGGTTCGGGCGCCTCCTCGGGATCGAACCGTGGTTCCTGTACCGCTACGAGCCCCCGCGACTCGCCGACACCACCTACCGTGGGGAGCCGGCCGAGTACTCGATGCGCGTGGCGGTGACAGATATCGAGGGGCCGGTCGACCTGTCGACGCGCGTCGTCTCTGGGGGGACACTGCGGCGAGTCATGGACTGGCTGGCGTCGCTGCGCGACCGGCTCCGACCATCAGGGGATGGGGGTGGGAAGCTCGCGTCGCTCCCGAACCCGGGCCTCCCAGGGGTGAACCTTGAGCTGATCGAGCCTCTTGAGGGACCGAGCACCTACACGGAGCATCTTGAGGGCGGTGACGGCATTCACCACGTCGGCTGTTTCGCCTACGACGACCCACGTGCCGTCGTGGAAACCTACAAGGACGCAGGGATTCAGGTCGCCCAGAGCGGCCGCTTCGAGGGCCTCGAGTTCTGGTATCTCGACATGACGGAGGAGCTCGACGGGCTGCTCCTAGAGGTCGCGGCGGACCTCTGGGCAATCCCGTCGCCCGATGGGGTCTTCCCCGAGTAGGCCCCGCTCACGGCGCGTTGCTGCGGAGGTGGGTGACGCTGAGGACGCCCACGACCGCGCCCGACCCTTGCGCGAGCCACAGGACAATCCACCGGGGTATGTTCATGTTCGCGGGGTCGAAGTAGTGCCAGCACTCCACGATTAAAAAGAGGAACCCAAAGAGGGCGGCGAGGCCGTACCCCCACTGCCGGTCCGTTAGGACGCCCCAGAGCCCTGCCAGCGCGATGGATGTGAAGAGCCCCATACCGACCGTGGCGACCAGCGGCTCGTTGAAGGGCGTGAAGGGCGCCCAGTTTCCCGCCAGCTCGTCTGCGATGTGCATGAACTCGAAGACGACCGTCGACACGAGCGCGTGAGGCGTATAGCGTGCCCGTCGCGTTGCGACCATGGTAGGCCCCATCGCGGGGGCGGTGATAAAGACCACCGCCCGTCAGGAGCCGTCCCCGTCGAGGGGGGTGTCCATCCCGAGCTGGTCAAGCTCCCAGGCCAGGTACTCGCGCAGGCCCTGCTCCAAGGGGCGGTGTTCGAGGCCGAGTTCGCGCTTTGCCTTCGTGTTGTCGACATCGTAGCGCCGCCCGGCGGCGAAGGAGAGCAATTCCGGTTCGAAGCCCGCCGGGGGGGTGGCGACGCGCTCAACGACGCGCATGATGCGAGCCAGGGCGGCGAACGTCACGGCGGGGACGGTCCGGGGGGCCGGGATGCCCGTGAGCGACTCGGCGATCTCGAAAGCCTCGGCCAGGGGCCGCGCCTCGCTGGCGATGATGTACTCCTCGCCGGGGGTACCCTGCTCCATCGCCAGCCGGTGGGCGCGTGCCGTGTCCGCGACGAAGTCGAAGGAGAGGATCGACTCGCGGGGGAGCGCCGGGAGGTCGCGGGTCAGGTAGTCCCGGAAGATGCTCCGCATCGACCCCTCGAGCTTGTCGCCCGGCCCGTAGATGGCGCTCGGGAGGACGGTCACCAGCGGGAGACCATCCGCCATCATCGGCTTTGCCACCTCATAGTGGGCCTCCCACTTCGTCCGGTAGTAGACCGCGAATGTCGGGCACTCGGGCTCCGTTGACTCGTCGATCGTCTCCCCGCTCGTGCCCGGGTGGACCCCGACCGTGCTAGTGTAGACGCCCTTCGGGACGTCTAGTTCGTCCATCAGCTCGAGGACGTTCCGCGTCCCCCCAATGTTGACGCGCTCAGCCGTCTTGACCTGTCGGGGGCCCGGACCGACGTAGAACCACGCGCCAGCGTGGAACACGCCGTCGACGCCCGCCATCGGCTCGCGCATGCTCTCCTTCTCGGCGAGGTCACCTTCAACGACCGCGGCCGCCTCGGGCAGGTGGGCCGCGTTCGAGCGCGAGCGCGTCAGCGCAACGACGTCGTGGCCCTCGGCGACCAGCTGCTCAATCAAGTGGGTGCCGACGAGCCCAGTCGCGCCGGTGACGAAGTACTCCATGTCCCAGGGATGCTAACGGGTCGTAAATAGGTTCGGGCCGCCGGTGCGTATACCTATCTCGACGCCGACGGGTGTGGACATGGCAGCCGCGACACCGGCGTCTGAGCAGCTTGCCCGAGAGTACCTGTCCGATATCTGGAACGAGCGGGCCTACGCCGAGATTCCCGACCTCGTCTCAGAATCTTTCGTGATGTACGACCCGGCGGCGCCCGCCGACCCCGTTCCGGGACCGAAGGGGGAGGTCCACGGCCCCGACGGCCTGGAGATGTTTATCCGTGGTGTGGTGGCGGGATTCCCCAACTTCGAGGTGACGGTTCGCCGGATGCTCTCGGATGACGAGGTGGTGATGTACGACGGGGAGTTGGGGATGAGCCACGAGGGGGCCTTCTACGGAGCGCCCCCGACCGGGCGGCGGATAGAGGTCCGGTACATGGGAATGATCACCGTCGCGGGCGGGCTGGTTGAGGAACACCGCGTCTACCCGCCGATGCTGGAGATTACCGACCAGCTCGGGCTCACGTCCCTCGCTGTCATCCCATACCTCCCGCGGCTCGCGTGGGGACTGCTCAAACAGCGGCTGTAGCCCATCAGAAGTGGCGCTTGAGGATGTGGTCGGCGGTCCGGGCCGCCAGCGCCTGCCCCGTATTCGTCGGGTTTGGGCCGCCGATCCCGTTCGCGAGCGCGGAGTGGTCGGCGACGAAGAGCCGGTCGACGTCGTAGGCCTCGCAGGCCTCGTCGACCACCTTCCCCA
>CAZLOO010000228.1:1309-4598 GCA_964561055.1 uncultured Halobacteriales archaeon | reverse complement strand
GGCGAGATAACCCGCAAGAACGCCCGCGAGGTGGTGCTCCGGGAGATGCTCGACGACGGGGTAGACCCGGACACCATCGTCGAGCGCGAGGAGTTGGGCCGCGCCGAGGAAGACGCTATCCAGCGGGCGGTGCAGGAGGCCATCGAGGAGAATCCCGGCGCCGTCGAGGACTACCACGCCGGCGAGGACGGGGCGCTGAACTTCCTCGTCGGGCAGGTAATGAGCGTCACCGGCGGCAGTGCCGACCCGGCGACGGTAAACGAGCTGCTTCGCGCGGAACTGAAGGAGTAGCCCTGTACGCTAATTTCGCCCGCTCGACGCTGAAATACTCACCGCAACTATTTACGGGTCGGTCCAGTAGTGGGAGCTAATGTCAGGGTTGCTGCCGACGGGCTCGGAGGCGTCCGCGGAGCAGGAGGGCCAGCTCCGGACGCTGTGGCTCGACAGCGAGGACGCAGGCGAGTTGCTATCGTCGCTGTCCTCGGAGACGGCGCGTCGGGTGCTGACGACCCTGCACGACGAGCCGGCGACGGCCTCGGAGGTGGCCAGCCGGGTCAATACGTCGCTGCAGAATGCCCGCCACCATCTCAACAACCTGGAGGAAGCCGGTCTCGTGCGGGTAGCGGATACGCGCTACTCCGAGAAGGGCCGCGAGATGAACGTGTACGGCCCTGCTGAAGAGCCGATGGTGGTGTTCGTCGGCCGCGAGGAGCGCGCGGACGGCTTCCTCGACAGCCTGCGCGGGCTACTGTCGGCAGTAGGCCTGCTGACGCTGGCGAGCCTCCTCGTCCAGTACTTGGCGGTGACTACTACCACCGGCCCCGGGACAGTCCCCCGCATGCCGGAGACGTTGGGTGGCGCCGGCGGTCCGCTTATTGGGCTCTCGCCGGGCCTGCTGTTCTTCGCTGGCGGCCTACTGGTCGTGGGCGTCCTGCTCGCGTACAGCCGGTGGCAGCGGGTCTCGGGTCCCCACCCGCGGTGACAGATGGGACACCGCGGCGCCTTCTTGCCGGCAGTAGTCTGTCTGCTGGTAGTGATACCGCTCGCCGCCGTCGGCCCTACGGGGGGCCCCTCAACCGTCGAGCCGTCGATGGTCGAGCGCCAGGCCGCTCCGACGGACGCCCCCGACCGGGTCGGCACTCACGAGGTGGAGGTGACCGTTGAGCTTGCTCCGGAGGCGACGGAGCTGTCACACGAGGCGCTCAGCGTTAAGCGATTGTACACCCGCGAGAACGAGCGGGTCGCCGTCGGGTCCGTCGAACTGTCAGCGGTGGACTCGCTGACTAACAGCCCGAACATCCGGTCGGTCCGTATCACGGGAGAGATGCCGTCGGTGAACACTAGCGTCGCGGACGGCGTCAGAACGATCGGCGCCGACGGGCTGGACGCCGACGGATCGAACGTTACGGTCGGTATCATCGACGGGGACTTCCGGGTCGCCGATCCGGAGATCACCACCAACGTCGTCGCCTATCGCTCGTTCGGCGACGGCGGCGACTGGCGCCACGGGACGGCAGTCGCCAGTGTCGTCACGGACACGGCACCCAACGCAACGCTCTACCTCGCGGCCGTCGGCCCCTCGACGACTCCCAGCGAGTACGCCGAGGCGATTGCCTGGCTCCGCGCGGCCGGCGCGGACGTCATTGTGGACGCGGGGAGCTACCACGCCCAGCCCGGCGACGGCTCCGGGGAAATCAGCCAGGTCGTCGCGAGCGCCGCCGACGACGCGGTATTCGTCACCTCCGTCGGCAACCACGCCGGGCGCTACTGGGCCGGCGAACACTCAGACGGCGAGTGGGTGTCGTTCCGGGCGGGCGTCCAGGGAAACCGGCTGGCAGGCGGTGCTCCCCTCTCCGGCCGGGTGACCGTCTCCGCGCGCTGGAGCGACTGGCCGGAGACGGCGATCGATTATGACCTCTATCTCTACCGGGCCCAGCCTGGCGAGGACGCCGTCGTCGCGCGGGCGACCGGCCACGACGGCCGCCCGTTCGAGCGGCTGACGGCCTCGGTTCCTCGGGGGCGGTACTACGTCGCCGTCCACCTTGCCGCTGGCGAACCCGGCTCGCGGGTGGAGTTATTCGCCGACCACCGGCTGGCCGTTCGCACCGCGGGTGGATTGAGCCCGCCGGCAACCGCGCCGGACGTGCTGGCGGTCGGCGCGGCCCGCAACGGGAGCGTCCGACCGTTCAGCGCCCGCAGCTCCGATCTAGTAGCGCCGGACAGCATAGCCGTCAGCGGTGTCTCCACCCGTGGGGGGACCTCATTCGCCGCGCCGTACGTCGCCGGGACGGCCGCGCTGGCGCTGTCCGAGCAGCCCGACCTCTCTCCAGCACAGGTGCGGATGCTGCTGCGCCGGACGGCTGAGGACAGCGAACGCCTCGGCCCGCGGGCCGGCGCCGGCCGGGTGAACGCGACGGCGCTGCTGAGGACGGTCGCAGCCAATGGGACGGCGGTGACCAACGGCGTCGGAAGCGACGGGGACGGCACAGGTGACCCGCTGGACAGCCCCGCGCCGCCGGTACGAGTTGGCCCGAGCAGCCTTCTCTCGACCCCGGAAGTCCGCGGCGAGTAGCCAGTCAGGCGCTCCAGGGAGCGCGGCCGCCGGGGGAGAGCTTCGGGTCCCTATCTACCCGTAGGAGCACGACGAGCAGTAGCGCCGCGAGCGTCTCGGCGGTCTTGGCGGCAGCCTCCACGGCGTCGCCGACGAAGTGCGCCCATGTGTTCGACAGTATCGAGAACGAGCCGTGGCTGTGCCCGCCCAGCAGCGCGAGGTTGTGGTAGGCGATCCAGCCGAACACCTGGCCGAGCATCAATAGCAGACCGAGCGCGTACACCGTCCGGCGGGGGGCGAGCCGGAAGCGCACCGTGACGATGCCGGCGAGGATGCCCGCCACCGCTAGCACGAACAGCAGGGTTGCTAGCCGGGGGACGCTCCCGGAGGTGAAAGCGGCGCTCAGCCGGGGGGCGGCGACGGCGGCGTGAATGCCAGCAGACAGCACGGCCAGCTGGGCGGTCATATACCGGAGCCCGCGGATCAGCGCATCATCCATAGGAGCCGTTGGAAGCGGGCGAGCAAGACCCGTTCGGTCCGCCCCCGACCCCTGGCATACGGCTGTCTGACGTGGGTTTATGCCCCACCAGCGGTATCGTGATGTTGGGCGCGCGCTGCGGTCTCGTCCCCATCCTCCCCCGCGCGCCCGGCTTTTTCAATCTGGGCTGATCACCGGATCGGTCGACGACCGCAACGGCCCGCTTAGGCGGCCCTGTCGAGCCGATCGCGCACCGCCGC
>CAZLOO010000228.1:0-1209 GCA_964561055.1 uncultured Halobacteriales archaeon | reverse complement strand
CCGCTCGGGGTAGACGACCTCGTCCACGTCGGCGGCGTACTTGCGGTAGATTTCGTCGCGGTAGTCATCGTCAATGCGCAGCACCGTCCGGCAGCCGTGCTGGCCGCCGATGACGCAGGCCGAGAGATTCACCGTCAGATCACCGGTCATCGCGCCCAGCGCGACGGCGTCATCGACGCCGGCCTCGACGAGCAGTTCCTCGTCGTCACCCTCCCCGAGATGGGCGGTCAGCCCCGCTCGGCGGGCGCGCTCGATCTTCTCGGGGACGTTGTCGACGACGACGACTTCGTGGCCCTCGGACTGGAGGATCTCTGCGGTCCGGATGCCGACCCGGCCGTAGCCCACGATGAGGAATCGCATACGGGAAGATTACCGCCGTCGGGTAAAAAGCTCACCCCGGTGACGCGCGCGTTTCCCGTCGAGTTATGCGCCCAGAGCCCCTCCGTTCGGTATGAGCGAGGACCCGCCCGAACTGTCGTTCGAGCACCGCCCCTCCAGCCTGGAGGGGCCCGCGCCCGCGCTATGTCTGCTCCACGGCCGTGGCACGGACGAGACGGACCTACTGCCGCTGGCCGACCGCCTGCCCGACGAACTCGCGGTGTTCAGCCTTCGGGCACCGTTCCCCGCCGACGGCGGGTCAGGCAAGGTCTGGTACGACCTGGACCTCTCGGCGGGCGGCCTCCACCAGAGCGAGCCGGGTGAAGGGTTCCGCGAGAGTCTCGACGCCGTCCACGCGTTCGTTGAGAGCCTCCCCGAGCGGTACTCCGTGACCGAGGTGGGCCTGCTGGGGTTCAGCCAGGGCGGTATCGTGTCGATGTGTCTCCTGCTGGAGCGGCCGGCGCTGTACGCGTGGGCGGTGGCGCTGCACTCCTACCTGCCGGCGAGCCACGACCCAGCCTCCTTCGAGGGCGTGGCCGGTAAGCCGGTCTTTCTCGGAGCCGGGACCGCCGACCAGGTGATACCAGCCTCGCGGGTAGAGGACGCCGCCAATCGGCTCGATTCCGGCGGTCTGAACGTGACGTTCGAAAGCTACGGAGTCGGTCACGGCATCCATCCCGAGGAACTCGCCACGGTGGAGGCGTGGGTGGCCGCTCGACTCGGGTAGGGACGGGTTTTTACTCTGCGGCCGCGCAGATAGGCCGTGGTGGCGATGACGACAGTTACCCCCGCCGAGCCCCGTGTGACGACGCGCTCAGACCGAGCCACCAC
>CAZLOO010000227.1:0-4601 GCA_964561055.1 uncultured Halobacteriales archaeon | reverse complement strand
TCAGCCTCGCCAAGGGTTTGCAGAATGTCCATGCGCGTTTCATTGCCGAGCACGCCAAACGCCTCCTCAGGAGACAGCGTCTCGACGCTACCGCTGTCACTGTCGACTGTCATATGACACCGAACAACAAACCTGTAAATAAAAGACGGGGGCGGGGACGAGCACCAGCGTCGCAGTCAGACACCGACACGTCGATGTGGGCGGTGGAGTCGGCAGTACCGCCAGCTCCAGTTCCTGGTTCGGTGTGCGGCCGGCGCGTCGTGGAAACCGGATTCGACCCTACGGTGAGTCCTCTATACGGCTCTTCTGGGTTTCTCCGTGGGGATTGGACACCCACCAGACGCGAGCGCGGCCGCCGACTTACCCGCACCGGCCAGACCTATACGGAAGCTGTCTATACCGCGTTTCAGACGGCTCCGTGACTAAAATGTCATTCAGAAAATACTTATCACTCCCGATGGCGAACGGGTGTCTGGAGAGGAACGCCATGCACGAACCCTCCTCACCCCCGACCGAACAGGCGACCGACAGCGCCCTCGTCGTGCTTGACCCGGACGCCCCGGAGCAGAGTCTGCAGGCAGTCACCCCAGAGGTGTTCGTCGACGGCCGCCTCTACGTGCTGCTGGTGTACCCAATGGCCGAGTATCACCAGCGTGAGCGAGCTTACGCGCAAGCCGCGGGGACCTACCGGCACAGTGTCACGAGTCTCGCCACTGAGGCCTCCCGCGTCGCCGATCGGACCGCCAGAGAATGCCTGGGTCGAGACATCGACGTCGAGACGATGGGGGCCGTCGGGAAGCGCCGCGAGCGTATCACCGAACTCGTCCACGAGCACGCCATTGAGCAGGTGTACGTTTCCGGGTCCCGCGACACGCTCCAGGACCGCCTCCGTGCGCTCCTCGGCCTGCCATCGGCTCTTGAGAGGGCACTCCCGGACGGCGTTACCGTGACCGTCGCTAAGGACGTTACGGATGCAGCCGACGACGGAGACGTCCCACCGGGCGTGCCGATCCAATCGGACAGGTAGCCAGTGACAGCGGCAGCGAGGCGGAAGCCCACTCTTTCGCGGGTGGGATGACGCCAACACCTGGGAACTCATCCACGCTCGTAGCCACAGGTGGGGGTGGATATTAACGTACCGTGACTTGCTCTCCCGCCTGAAGACGCGGGAATCCGACTGTCGGGGTCGGGCGACCGTCGCCCTTCGGTTCTACCCCGCACTCGGAGGGAACCGGCGACATACCGGGGGAACTCCCGGTTGGCTCCCTCGGAGGAATGTGGCCCGGCCGATGAGGCCCCAACGGCCTCGACGGTCGGCGTCAAACAGCGAACCCCCATCGAGGGCCGCTCACGGACTGATTCAGTTCGTTCGAGTCGCCACCAAGCGAGGCGTGCAGGAGCGTCGAAGCGGGGCCGAACCACTGTACTCTGCACGCGCCACCCGTCAGTTTTCGAGTAGACTATTCGGGGCGTGTTGAAGCCACAGCGCGTGTTCGTCGGGGGGTGAACGAGTCGGGCTCAGAAATCCGGCCCCCGTTCATCCGGGCCGCTGGAGGCGACGACCAGGTAGGTGACGCTTGCGACGGCGACGGCCAGAAACGCGCCGCCGACGAGGGAATTCAGCGTCTCGCTCGGGAACGGACCGAACAGCAGGGTGAGGAGGCCGCCTCCGAGACCGAGTCCAGTGAGCACGTACGGGGGGATCCGTTGCACCCTCATACACCTCGCTCGAACGCCAGCATGAGGACCCGGAGGGACCGGACAGATAAAAGTGCACCCGGCGGGGTCCCGGTGGACCGACCGGCGCATGCGGACGGCGGGCACCGCCCCCGAGGCTACGGCGGTTGCTTTGGCGGAGGGGACACAGGGCGTGGACGTTGCACCGGGTTATGTCGAGTCCGCAGCCTTCCCGCCGTCGGACTCCTGCTCGATGGGCCGTGCTCGCGTGGTCTCCGCGACGAAACAGAGGCCGTCGAATGCGTCGGCGTGGACGGACTCTACCAGCTGAGCCTCGGGAGCGTCCGGGTCGACGGTCTCGCCCACTCTGAACTGCGGTCGGGGGGGGCGAGCCAATCGGCCGTGCGCTCGTCCTCACGTGCGGCCCGGAGGTCGACGAAGCGAGCGATTCCTCCAGCGCGTGTAGTGCGGCATCGAGAGTACCGGGAAGCGGGCCGTCGAGCTGCTGCTCGCGGGGGTCGGGCTGGCCCTCGTCGGCCTCACTGACGGCCTGGAACGCGCCGCGGGCGAACGAGAACCCGAGCGCGTAGTAGTCCGCGCCGTGGCGCTCGGCGAGGTGGCGGCCGAGGCTCGGGGCGGTCACGTCGGTCGAGGGGAAGGTGAACGCGACGCGGTCGAGGTGAGCGTCGTGCGCCCACACCACCAAGGTGTCGGCAGCGGCGTGCTCGCGTACCCAGGCGACGTTATCGGCCATCGTGCGCCCGGGGAGTCCCTCGCGTCGCATCCGGCGGAGGTACTCGGCGGGGACTCTCACGTCGCCCTCGAAGCCGTCGAGTGCGCTCGTTTTGTCCAGGACCTGCTCGGTCACCGTGACGTACCGTCGGGCGCGCGTCCACGCTCGCTCGGAGGTCGCCGCGACGTGGGCCCCACGGCGGCCCTCGAGGTGATCCCGCAGCGTCCCGACCCCGCTCGGCTTCCGTGAGCCACTCGTGGACATCGGTGCCCGCCTTCGTTGGCCCGTCGTCGTCGACGATGGCCAGCTCGGCCGCCAGGTCGTCGAGGAAGCCGGGGTCGACCGCAGCGAGATGGTCGCGTAGCCGCTGGACTGCGCCGCGGGTGGAGCCAGCGCCGAAGCCGTAGACCGCCACCCTGTCCTCGAGCGGACGGCCGGCGTTGAACGCGCGGAGCCACTCGACCATCGCCAGGAACGACTCCACGTGCCAGACCCAGGAGCCGAGCTCCGCGAGTGCCTCGCGCGGGTCGCCCTCGCCGTGGACGACGTAGTCGTGCAGCGTCATGGCCGCCGGCAGATTCGCCTCCATCGCGACGGCACGGACGCCGTGCTCGACGACGCGCTGCCGGAGCGGCTGACTAACCGCGCCCAGTGGGTATGCTGGCGCGAGCAGGAGCGGGACGACAAGCCGACGAAACTGCCCGTCAGCCTGAGACGGGCGAGCTGGCCTCAACGACCGACGACCGGACGTGGCGATCGTTCGCGGTGGCCCGCGCATACGCCGAGGCAGAGCCGTCGATCGACGGGCTGGGGTTCGTGTTCACGCCGACGGACCCGTTCGTGGGCGTCGATCTGGACGACTGCCGGGACCCCGAGACGGGCACGCTGGACGACCAAGCGCAGGCAATCATCCAGGAACTGGACTCGTACGCGGAGGTGTCGCCGTCGGGGACGGGCGTGCACGTCCTGCCGGAGGGCGAGTTGCCCGGCGACCGGACGCGGTACGGCACCGTGGAGATGTACGACCGGGCACGGTACTTCACGATGACCGGGGCGCACCTGTCGCTGACGCCCGAGCGGATTGCGGCACGAGAGGACGCGCTGGCGGCCGTCCACACACAGCACGTGGCCAGCGAGCCTGAAGCGAGCGAGTACGATGAGTCCGGCGACACGCAATCTCCAGTCGCAATGAAGCGGGGGTCCGGTACGGAGCTCTCGGGAGCCGACGGGAGCGCTCGGTCGGCGGGCCCGGATGAGCTCTCGGACGATGAGCTCCTCGAGCGGGCGATGGACGCGGCGAACGGCGAGACGTTCCGGCAGTTGTGGCGCGGGTCGACGACAGGCTACCCGAGCCAGTCGGAGGCGGACATGGCCCTCTGTTGTTTGCTGGCATTCTGGACCGACGGTGACCGCCAGCGGATGGACCGGTTGTTCCGGCAGTCGGGGCTCATGCGGGCAAAGTGGGACGAGGTCCACTACGCCGACGGGTGCACCTACGGCGAGGTCACCATCGAGCGGGCCATAGAGGTGACCGACGAGCGGTACGACCCCTCGACAAGCAGTGAGTCCAAGGATGAGGCGAGGAACTCTGAGCGGTCGGATAATGTGGTTACTGAAGGGTCAGCGGAGATGGCTGACGCGTCCGCCGTGGACACGGAGTCGAATCGCTCGCGGGCGCACCTCCTCGAGCGGAACCGGCTGCTCCGCCGACGCGTCGAGCAGCAGGCCGCCCGGATCGAGGCGCTGGAGGCGGCGCTGGACCGGGAGTCGGACGAGCAGTCCGACGGCGAGTCATCGGCGACACCACCGGTCGGTGACTGCGGGGCGGCGATATCGGTTCGCCAGCGGGTGCAGCGGTGGCTCACCCGGGGCTTCTCAGGAGAGTAAGTCTCGCCTGCGCGTTCCGGACATCATCCGATAGTGACAGAAACGGCGTGCTGAATACAGGGCGCGTATCGATCACAGAACTCCCACAATATCGGCTGAGACGAATCGATCGCTACAGAGGAAGTAGATGCCACAGCAAGAAGGAGCCGCTGGTAGTGACACGTGACTCTTGTTATCAATCCGCCGAGTGGTCGTGGCTCTCACTGTATGTATTTGTGAGACACGGTTCGATGGCATTACCAAGGACCGTTATCGCCTCGCGGTGGTTCTGTTTCGATTTGTGGATGCTTGATGGACGCGTCTC
>CAZLOO010000226.1:0-4615 GCA_964561055.1 uncultured Halobacteriales archaeon | reverse complement strand
CGGTAGTGGGAGACGGCGGCCTCGTAGTTGCCGAGGTCGGCGGAGAGCTGGGCCAACTGGTCCCGAAGCCTCGGATTCGACGGGCGCAGATACAGCGCAATGCTGTACGCCTCCCGCGCGTCTTCGAGGCGCCCGGCGCGGCGGTACGCGTCGCCCAGCTTTGTCCATCGGGCCGGGGCCCCGGGCTCGTCCTGGGCCACGGACTCCAGCCGCTCGATTTTGCGCTGTTGCTTCTCGAGGCTGTCGGACTCGGCGATGTACGTCTCTCCGCGGTCCCGGCGCCCGGTCCGCACGAGGGCCTGCCCGAGGTTGTAGTGGGCGCTCTGGTGCCAGGGCCGCTCCGCGATCACGCCGCGGAGGTGGGGAATCGCCGCCTCGTACCGACCGAGCTGGAAGAGCTGAGACCCCACGATGTACCGGTAGTTCACGTTCGTGGAGTCGAGTTGCAGGGCGCGGCGGGAGTGCTCGAGGGCCGACTCGAGTTCGCCTTCCTCCTCGTACAGCTGGCCGAGCCGGGCGTGTGCCTCGGCGGAGGTGGAGTCCCGGGCGAGGGCCCGTTCGTAGGCCTGCCGGGCACTGTCGGGCGCGTTCCGCACCCCGTAGGTCTTGCCCATTTCGACGAGCGTCGAGGCCGACGGGTGTCGTTCCTGTTCCTTCCGGAAGTAGCGCAGCGCCGTCTCGTAGTTTTGCCGGCGGTAGGCGTTGTTGCCCAGGTTGAACCAGGCCCCCTGGTACTGCGGGTCCAGGGACAGGACCTTCTGGTACTCTTTGTCCGCCTCGTCGAACCGCTTCAGTTCGGTGAGCACTCGTCCGCGCTGAAAGTGACCGTCGGCCAGCCGCGGCGCCCGCTGAACCACACTGTCGGCCAGGGCGAGGGCCTTCCGCAGGGTGCCCTGCTGCAGGGCGCGCTGCGACTGCACGAGCATCGACACGGTCTCCTGGTCGACCGCCCGGCGCGGCATCGCGTTTCCGCCCTCACTCGACTCGACGTCCTCCCCCGTGCCACATCCCACCAGAAGGAGGGAGAGCGCCAGAACCGTGAATGTGAGTCGGCGGACCCTGTCCACTATAGTTGTTGGCCGGCAGTCGTCACAACGAACAGCAGTATCCCCGTCCCGTCGGGCCGAGGTAGTGACCGTGCACAACGAGTCTGACGAATTTGAGGGCGGCCGTTTTGGCGCCGCTCGTACCGATCCGTGAATGCATTCGCAACGTCCGCTTCTTGCTCGCGGCGGTCCACGGTCCCCAGCGATCGGGGAGAATGATTTGCGTACGTTCTCACGGATCGGTATCGCTTGGCTGCGGTGCGCAGGCGGACGGACCTCCGTGTCGACGAAGAAAGGGGGGCGACCCCGTTGCGGAGTCTGCGAGATCCGTCAATCCAGTTGTGCAGGCCCACTAGAATCCAATGTTGATCCCGACGCGGTTGACGCCGTCGAACACGTCGTAGGTGGTGTAGGAGTAGTCGGCCCCGAGCTCGAAGCCGGAGATGTCCGTCTGCAGCCCGGCCCCGAAGTTAACCCCTTCCTCGGTGTTCGTGCCCGGGAGCGTGTACCCGGTCCGGAGGGAGAAGATGTCCATGAAGGTGTATTCGCCCCCGAAGTGCATCCGCTCCGAGAAGTCACGAGGCGTTACGCCCTTGATCATCACGTTGAAGGAGTGCTGGTCGCTTAGGTCCGCAAACCGGGACGACGTCTCGAAGATGTCGGTGGACACGCCCACCGAGAGCTCCATCGGTAGCTCGAAGCTCTGCTGCTCGTACTGCACCTCGGGCGAGAAATTCCGGACGCTCATAGCCACGTCGATCCCGCGGTAGTCGGTGTCGTACTGGATGCCGAAGTCGTAGGCCCCGGTCCCGAGCTCGTTGGACTTCGTGGTGCCGACGGACTGGACACTCCGCCCGAGGTCCTGCTTGGCGTATTTCACCTTGGCGCCTACCGAGATGCGGTCCGTCACCGGGTAGGCGTACCCGATGCCGATGGCCCACGACCCGGGGCTGAAGGTGCCAGTCGACGTGTACCCCTGGTCGTTGTTCGCGCGCCGGGTGCCGTCCAGTTCGCCGTAGTCGACCTGCATGAAGGTAAATCCGATGACCCCGTAGGTGCCCTCGGCGGGCCGGATGGACAGGCTCGCGCTGTTATAGTTGATGTCGGCGATCCACTGCATCGTCCCCACGGCGGCGTGGCCGAAGTTCTCCATCTGAGCCATGCCCGCCGGGTTGTAGAACAGGGACGTGGACTGGAGTTGGAGCGTCGTGCCCGTTCCGCCCATGCCGGCCACCCGCGGACTCAGCGACGCACTCAAAAACTTCATGCCCGTCTGGGCACGCTTCGTCCTCTCCTCGCCGCCCTCCTGCGCCAGGGCTGGGGCAGAGGCGCCCACCAGCAGTGCGCAAACGAGAAGGACGGTCGTAGCGGTACGCGAAATCATAACGGAATCCTCGTTTGGTCGTGGTCTCTGCGATGAGCGGGTCCCGTAGGAACGAGACCGTTTCCCGGTCGCGGCCTCTTAGCGGACGATGACGAACTTCTTCTTGGCCACCGCCCCGGTGTCCAGGTTCTGCACGACGGCAATATACAGGCCGCTGGCCACGAGCTGTCGGTCCGCTGTGGTGTGGTCCCAGAACTCGTCGCCACTCCCGTCATCGTGGCGGATGGTCTCGACCAGCTGTCCCATCTCCGTGTAAATCCGGATGATGCAGTTGCCCGGAACGTCGAGGAACCCGAGCCGATCCTGCTGGTCCCACCGGACTTCCTGATCGGCGGCTACGTTGTAGGGGTTCGGCACAATCTTGAACTCCGACACCGAGTCGCCCGGGCCGCGCTTCAGGGAGGCGGGGTCCCAGGTCTGCGTCAGGTACCGGTTGCTCTTGAGCGGCTTCCCCGTCGGGGTCATGGCCGTGCCGTCGTTGTTCTCATTCCCGACGGCCTGGATGTAGTAGTAGTACTGGGCCCCTCGCGTCACGTCGGTGTCGCTGTAACTGCGCGTGCTGCCGTCCACCTCGGCGATGAGCTCGTAGTTGTAATTGTTCTCGTACTGCCCCATGACGCGGCCGCGGGCCCGGTAAATCTCGAATCCGCCGGGCGGATCGCTACCGCGGGACCAGTTCAAGCTCACCTGGTCGACGCCGGACTCGACGCTGAACTCGCTCGGCGGCGCGGGCGGCTGCGGAATGCCGTAGTTGGTGAGCTCGCCGGACCCGTTGCTCGAAGCGTCGAAGTTGGCGAGGGCCCGCTCGAAGGTCTGGAAGAGCGAGTCCCGACCGGTCATCACCCACTCGTTCTTGCCCATCTCCTCGTCGGGCTCGATCGTGCCGTTGCCGTTCGCGTCGTATTCAATGGGCGCGAAGGCGTCGGTCGCGCCGCGTCCGCCGCCGTTGGCGGTGGCCTTGAAGGCCTGGCCGATTTCGACGCGCGCTTCCTTCGAGAGGCTGGCCACACCCTCCGCGATCACGATGCGGACGCTCTCCCCGGGCTCGAGGTCGTAGGGGCCGTAGCTGAAGGCCGAGGTGTAGCCGCCGGCCTTCCCGAGCTTCGGGTCGCCCTCCCCCATCACGGTGGTAAAGTCGCCGTCCTGATCGGCGATGTCCGCGTGGTGGGGATACGCGTGCGAGCCGCTGCCCAGCTCATAGTCGTCGGTCGACCGCTCGGCGGTGGCCATGAACCGGTACTCGCGCTGCATCTGCTCGTTGAAGGCGCTGTTGCCGGAAGTAAGGGGATGGTCGGCGTCGATGTGACTGGTCATCGACGGCTGCCTCGGCTTGGCCGGCGAGTTCGGGGCGTACAGCTTCACGGTGCCCACGAACTGGGTCGTGGTCAGCTCGCCCTGGTCGTCCCCCTCCTCCAGGAAGAAGGGACTGTCGTTCCAGGCGGGGCCCCCGAGGGGGTCCATGTCCGCCCCCGGCGAGTTGCCGTTCCACGTGTACTGCGCGGCGAAATCGACGTCGTAGTCCTCCTGGCCGTCGCCGACGATGTCGTTCATCACGTTTGCGCCCCACTCCTGGCCCGGAATGGCGGACCGCTCCTGGTGGGTATGCCGCTTCTGAAAGTGAAGATAGACGTCCTCGGCAGTCTGGCCCTCGAGGGCCCCGTTCTCCTCGGCACTCGCCTGTCCGGTGTTCGTCAGGACGTACTCCTGCACATGGTAGTCGTCGTGGGCGCCCTGGGCCCACCCGTAGATCCGCTTCGTCAGGGTCACGCCCAGAAGCGTGTGGGACTTGATCTCGATCATCTGATCGGACGGAAGGTCAGGATTGACCTCGTCGAACCCCTTGTCCTCCTTGAGGGTCTCGTTGCCGTCGACCGTGACCGTCGGCGGCTCGTACCGCACGGTCTTCGTGAAGCTCACCGGGAAGAACTCCCCGAACCCGGTGGTTCGGGGGCCGACGTGCACCACGCGGCGGTCGTACTGGGTCCCGTCTTTCCCCTCGACGTTTTTCGCGCCGATCCAGAGGGCGTCCGCCCGGAGGAGGCCGTCCTGAAACTCGGGGTTCAGTTCAAGGTGGTTCGGCCCCTGGTTGTAGTACTCCTGCTGCCCCCCGGTGGCGGTGTACACCATGTTGAGGTCGCCGATGGCCATCGGCTTCTGGTCGAACTGGGCGTAGCCCTTCTGGGCC
>CAZLOO010000225.1:0-4630 GCA_964561055.1 uncultured Halobacteriales archaeon | reverse complement strand
GGTTGTCCATCACGTAGGCGAACTCGAAGCCGCCCTTGCCCTTCTCTTCGGCCTCCTCTCGGTACTGCTCGATGACGTGCTCCGGTACGGAGCCGGTCTCGAACAGCAGTCGGCCGACGAGTGTGCTCTTTCCGTGGTCAACGTGGCCGATGATGGCCAAGTTCTGGTGTGGTTTATCGCTCATTGGTGTCTCACGCGCTGGGCGCTGTGACTTGACGGTAGGCCCGATTCTCTTAAAACGATTTCGATAGCCTGACAGGCCGTACCGCTTGCGTATTGCGGTTTGCGAGCCTCTACCACGACTTCGGCCCGCGGGAAACTACTTCAGTCGTCCCACGTCCGCCAGCACCGCACTGGCGGTCTCGGGGCCACCCGCTCCCCGTCCGGAGATGCTCAGCTCCCCGGTGTGTTCGGCCTCGATGCGCACGATGTTGCGGGTGCCGCTCACCGCCAGCGTGCCGTGCTCCGGCACCAGCCGCGGCCCAACCCGCACGGCGCCGTCGGACACCTCGCCCACGAGCCGCACCGTGCGCCCGTCCTGCGCGGCCAGCTCCAGGGCTGGCCCCGGAACGGACTCGATACCCTCTACATCCGCATCGGCGAGCGAGTAGCCCCCGCCGTACATCTGGTTGGCAAGAATGACACATTTCAGCGCCGCGTCGGTCCCCTCCACGTCAAAGGAGGGATCGGCCTCGGCCACCCCGAGGTCCTGGGCCTCCGCGAGCACGTGCTCGTAGTCCAGCCCCTCGGCTGCCATCCGCGTGAGAATGAAGTTTGCCGTCCCGTTGAGCACGCCCTGAACCGCCGTGACGTGCTCCGGCTCGAGGTCGTCGATCACCGCTGTCACCGGGATGGCACCGCCGACAGCGGCGTCA
The DNA here is from genome assembly GCA_964561055.1 of uncultured Halobacteriales archaeon. Taxonomy (GTDB): domain Archaea; phylum Halobacteriota; class Halobacteria; order Halobacteriales; family Haloarculaceae; genus CAZLOO01. The sequence continues at coordinate 3,755 of CAZLOO010000225.1, read as the reverse complement.
AACAGCAGCTTTCCCTCGCTTTCTGCCTCAACCTCCCGGAGGTCGTCGTAGCGCTCGGCGACGGGGCCCTTGTTGGCGAGAACGGCGTGGCAGCCCCGCTCCAGCGCCCGCGCGGCGTGGCCGTACCCTGGCTCGGCATCGCCTAGCGTCGTCGGCGTCGCCTCCACCAGAACGTCGTAGTCTGCGTCCAGCGCGTCGCCGGGGGCAGCGTCGCCGACCCGCCCGGTCCCGCGCTTGCGCCCGACGACCGTCTCCGGGTCCAGTCCGTCGGAATCGACGGCAGCGCTCGTCGAGTCAGCCATCGCGACGACCGAGTGGCCGTACTCCCCGGCGAGCTCCAGCACCGACCCGCCGACGGCGCCGGCGCCCATCACCGCGAGCCTCACGCGCCACCACCCGCGGTCAGTGGCTCCACGACCGTGAATCCCTTCTCGTCTGCCAGCTCCCGCACTCGCGCAAGTACCTCGCCCGTCTCGTCCGTCTCGGTCGCCAGGCGTACCCGGGCGCTGGAGGGCTCGCCCTCGTCGCCGACCGACAGGGAGACGTCCGCGACGGACGCGCGCGCCGTATGCTCGAACCGGGCTAACGTGTCTGAGAGGTCCGTCTCCACCAGCGCGCCGACCAGCAGCACCGTCAGCTCCCCGGCGTAGCGCTCCTCGCCGGCCTGCATGACGTTGACGCCGGCAGAGCGCAGCCCCTCGACGATGCGCTCAAACCTGGCGGGTGTCGCCTCCAGATCCACCTCGACGGGGATACGCCCGCGGGGTGTGACGTTACCCCGCTCGTGGAAGATGCTCAGCAGGTTCCCCCCGTTGTCCGCAATGGGGCCGAGCGCGTTCAGCAGTTCCCCCGGCTCGTCGACGAGCTCCAGCCGCACCGTGTACGCCCGGACGGGGGCGTCAGCCCCGTCGCTCATCCCGGGCACCTCGTTAGCTGCATGCTCACCTACTGGCGCTGGCGTGGTTAAAAGGTACGGCTACGCTCCCACGCTCAGTCCGTCGGCGCCGCATAGACGGAGTCGCCCTCGTGCCACTCGTGGATGATTTCCCGCATTATGGGCGTGGTCGAACGCTGCCCGCCCCGGGAACGACTCGAAGTAACTGGGGGTGACTTCCTCAACGGCCAGCGGCTCCACCGCTCACTCGTCGGTATCCAGTTCCAGCGTCTCGTGCTCCCCGATGCGCTCGTTCGGCGAGTGCCCGACCGATCTTTGCTCGAAGAACCACGACGCCGCGTCCAGCGAGTCGAAGACGCTACCGCCGGGCAGCGCCGTGACGCGCTCGCCGACCACCCGGACCTGAGTCTCCCCGTTCTCACTACGCATCCCAATATCGTAGTGACCGTCGCCCTCACCGACGTTGAACGTCGCACGGTGGTGGACCCAGGGAGCAGCCGCCCACCGAGCAGCGTATTCACCGTCGAGTCCGTGTCCCGCCAGGGGACATACATCTCAGTGCAGCACTCGCCGTCGGCCTCCCACTCGGCAGCGATCCGATGGGCGGCGTTCTCGCAGCCGATCCCGAGCCACGCGGGCAGCCCCTTCGGCCGCAGGTCGCGGACCCGGACGAGACAAACGTCCGCAATGCCGTTGCCGTCGACGGTCTGTGGTCTGAACGGCTCCGGGAGAACCCCCTCCAGCGCCGCCGGCTCGACCCGGTAGTTGACAAGCACGGGCTGGTCGATCATCCCCGTATCATCGGCAACATCCGCTCCGATTACCCCGGGACGCGTGAGAAGGTGTCTCCCGCTCAGAAGAACTTGAACAGGTCGTCCCGGCCGGCAGCGTGGAGGTGGCTCCGCACCGCCTCGGCCAGCGGGTCGATGTTGCCGCGCTTGGCGGTGATAGGCGCGACGGTGTCGTCCCACTGCTGCCAGGGGGGGTACAACCCCAGGCGTTCGCAGAGCGCGTTCAGCGTTGCGTCACGGTTCTTGACCTTGTCCATCTTGTTCACCGCTACGACCGGCGGGACCCCCACGTCCCGGAGGAAGTCGAACAACTCCACGTCGTGGGGTATCTCCCCGCGCTCCGTGTGACGGTCGATAATCTCGACGGCGCTGTTACCGTCCACCACGAGCACGCCCGCCAAGATGGCGTCAGCGTTGCTCTCGACGTAGCGGACCACGCCCGTTTTGATAGCCTCGCGGCGCTCGTCGGGTACGCCGGACATGAAGCCGAAACCGGGGAGATCCGTCAGCACGAAGTCCTCCGGCGCCCAATCGTAGTGGTTAGGCTGCTGGGTGACGCCCGGACGGGAGCCGGTGTCGAAGCTGTGGCCGGTCAGCTCCCGCATCACCGTGGACTTGCCGACGTTCGAGCGCCCGACCAGCACCACCTCAGCGCTCCGGTCCGGCCGCGTGTCGAACACACCCCGAAGTAGGTCGCTTGTCCGAATAAGCGTGCCGGGAACGGACACGTATTTGCCACCGCGCGCCCACACGCCGGTGTGCGACTCGTTCAGCTGGTCGTCCCCTCGGGACGACGCGAGGCCGTCCGGGCCGCCCTCGAGGAGGAGGAGATCGAGTACGTGTTCTCCGAGGAATCCTCCAGCCGCGAGTACGACGCCGTCGCCTGGTTCCCCCTGCCGACCAACGCTGTCGAGCCCACCCTCGAACGGCTCAGGGAGGCCGGCATCGACGAGACGACGTTCACGATCGTCTCCGAAGCCGAGACCGTCGTTTCCGAGCGGTTCGACGCGCTCGCAGAGCGGTACGCCGAGGAGGAGAGCAGCGAACGAATCGCCCGCGAGGAACTGCGCAGCCAGGCCGAGGGACTGGCCAGCAGCCTCCCCACCTACACCGCATTGACGGTGCTCAGCGCCGTCGTCGCCACGGCAGGACTGCTGCTCGACTCTCCGGCGACGGTGGTCGGCTCGATGGTGATTGCGCCGCTGATCGGCCCGGCGATGGCCGCCGCCGTCGGCACTGTCATCGACGACGGGGAGCTGTTCGCCCGCGGGGCGCGCTACCAGGCGCTGGGGGTGGGGGTAGCGGTGGTCAGCGCCGCCGCGTTCGCGCTGGCGATCCGGTACACCCGGCTCGTACCTCCGAACCTCGACCCGACTAGTATCAGCCAGGTGCGCGAGCGGCTCGCCCCCGACTTCCTCTCGCTCGCTGTGGCGCTGTGCTCGGGCGCCGCGGGCGCGCTGTCGCTCACCACGGGCGTATCGACGGCGCTGGTCGGCGTGATGATCGCCGTGGCGCTGATCCCGCCGGCCGCCACTGTCGGCCTGGGAATCGCCTACGGCCTACCGACGGTGGCGCTGTCCTCGGGGGTGCTGGTGCTGGTGAACCTGCTGTCGATCAACCTCGCCGCGCTGGCCGTGCTGTGGTACTCCGGCTACCGGCCCGAGCGGCTGTTCCGGGAGGACGAGGCACGGGCGGCCCTGCTGAAACGGGCCGCCGCGCTGTTACTGGCTATCGCCGTGCTGTCCGTGTTTCTTGGCGGCGTGACGCTCAATTCCGTCCAGCAGGGCACCACGGAGGCCGAGATCCGCTCGGAGGTGTCCGACCTCTTCGCCGAGGATGGCGAGTACCCGGCGTACGCGATGCTCGACCTGAGCCTGGAGGGGAGCTCCCGGTTGGTGGTGTTGCGCCGAATCGACCGGGTGGTGATAACCGTCGGGGTGCCCCCCGATGCGGACGTGCCCGCGTTGGCTGAGCGCCTCGACACCGTCGTTGACGGGGCGGTCGGTCACGACGTCACCACGGAGGTCCGGGTCGTCGAGCGGGTCGAGAAGTAGAGCGAACAGGCTCAA
>CAZLOO010000224.1:0-4684 GCA_964561055.1 uncultured Halobacteriales archaeon | reverse complement strand
TGTTCTTTATCGCCGAGGACGAGTCGTACTTCGAGGCACAGGCGCAGAACCAGGGTGGGTTCGCGGCGGCGTTCTACACCGCCCAGGACATCCCTCAGCTGGACATCTCCGCGGGGACCATCGCCATTATCACTCCCTCTGACGGGGTGCCCGACGGGCTCTCCGAGTCGACGCTTGGGCACGAGTTGACCCACGCGCTCCAGGACCAGCGGTTCGGCAGCGAGGTGCTCAACACCACGGGCACCACCGAGGAGGCCTACCGCACCAACCTGAGCCTTACGGAGGGCGACGCCACCTATGTCGGCCAGAGTTACGAGTTACGCTGCGGGGAGGAGTGGTCTTGTTTGTCGACGTCAGCCACCGGCGGTAGCGGCGGCCTGGGCAACGTCGGTCTGGCCGTGTACGGCTTGGCGGCGTACGGCGAGACCGGCGCGTTTATTGACACGGTGCAGTCCGAGCGCGGCTGGGAGGGGGTGAACGCGCTGTACCAGCCGGGGAACCGGCCCGCCAGCACAGAACAGTACATCCACCCCGAGAAGTTCCCCGACGATCAGCCGACGGAAGTGACAATCGAGCACCGTACCGCCGGCGACTGGCGGGTGCTGGACCTGCCCGACAGCGAGATCGACTACGCTACTTTCGGGGAGGCAGGCATCTTCGCGATGCTGTGGTACCCCAGTTACTTGGAGCGAGAGGACGTTATCATTCCATTGTCACGGGGAAGCGACAATCGGCTGGTCAGGTTCGACTTCACCCACCCCGCCTCCACGGGCTGGGACGGCGACAAGCTGTACCCCTACGTGAACGGCTCCTCGGCAGCGACAAACGAGACGGGCTACGTCTGGAAGACCGAGTGGGATTCCGAGGAGGACGCCCGGGAGTTCGCTGACGCCTACCGCCAGCTACTGGACTACCACGAGGCAGAGCAGGTGGGCGAGCGCACGTACGTCGTCCCAGAGCCGGAGTTCGGGCGGGACTTTGGTGACGCGTTCCACGTCGTCCGTGACGGGACCACCGTCACCATCGTCAATGCCCCGACGGTCGAGGACCTGACGAACGTGCGCACGAGCATCGACGTGCAGGCCGGGCAGTCGACCACGACCACGACCGCGACGACGGATGACTCCGCCACCGGGACAACCACGAGCCCGGGGGACACCACGACAGCCACGACCGCCACGGCGGACGGTCCGGGACAGCCGGGCTTCGGCCCGCTAACCGTGACGACGGCCGCGCTGGTGGTCGCGCTGATCGCGCTCGCCCGGCGGCGCCGGTAGCGGACGGGTCGCTTTTTATTGCCCGGCTCCAGGCCAGCGTATGGACGACCGGGCCCTTCTGGTGGTGCTGGCCGCCCTGGTCGCGCTATCGGGCTGCTCGGGCGCGCTCCAGGGGACGACCACCGAGGGGACGATCGGTCGGGAGGCCGGTTACTCGGCGACCGACGACCTCGCTGTCACGGAGAGCGACGGGCTGAACGCCACTGAGCGGTCCGCGGTCGTCGCCCGGACGATGGCCCGCGTGGAGACGATCCGGAACCTGGAGTTCACGGGGAATGTCACCGTCAGGGTGGTGTCCCGCGAGGAGTACCGCGGCGAGGGGGCCTTCGACGGCGGCGACTACGACCCCTGGAACGAGCAGGTGTGGGAGGGGGCGTTCCTCGTCGGAGAGAACACCACGGTCAACGCTGCGTTTGAGAGCGTCTACGGCTCCTCGGTGCTAGGGTTCTACCTCGATGGAGAGATCGTACTCGTCAGCGACGACCCCAATCCGAAGGTGGACACGCGGGTGCTGGCCCACGAGCTGGTCCACGCCCTCCAGGATCAGCATCTCGCGCTGGGTGCCGGGGCAACGACCCAGGACGCCCAGCTCGCTGCCGACGGGCTGGTGGAGGGTGACGCCAACTATGTCGAGGACCGCTACATCGAGCGGTGCGGCGAGGAGTGGGACTGTCTCGACCGTCCACCAAGAGGGGCGTTCAGCCGGCCGCCGGGGTTCAACGAGGGGGTGTACCGGACCGTGATCCAGCCGTACGTCGTCGGCCCGGACTTCGTCAGCGCGCTCCACGATCGGGGCGGGTGGACGGCCGTCGACGACGCCTACGACCGGTTCCCCGCGAGCACGGAGCAGGTGATCCACCCGGAGCGCTACCCCGACGAGGAGCCGCTCAGTGTTGAGGTGCCCGACCGCTCCGGCAAGGGATGGGAGCGGTTCGACCGCGCACAGAAGGGTGACACTCTCGGAGAGGCGACCGTGTTCACGATGTTCGCCGACTCCGGGCAAATAGATGCGAGCACGCGCCCAGCCTACGACCACCCGCTGTCGGAGGGCTGGGCGGGCGACCAGCTGGTGCCGTACCACCGCGCGGACGCCCCCAACTCCACCGGCGCCTACGTCTGGAGGACCGAGTGGGACTCCAAGGCCGACGCCCGGGAGTTCGCGGAGGGGTACCGGGAGCTGCTGGCCCGCCAGGGCGCCACCGGTGACGGCCCCGTCTACGTCATCCCCTCTGGACCGTACGCCGACGCCTTTCGGGTGACGCGGGACGGAACGACCGTCACAGTGGTAAACGCGCCTACACGATCGGCGCTGAACGAGGTTCACAGGCCGGCATCGGCCGCGCGGGTCGGCATCGCTCCCTACGGGTAGCTTTTTCGAGGCCCCGGTCGTCCGACCAGTATGTTCGACATCGTTAGCGAGGATGCCATTCTCAGCGGCCGGGCGACTGACGCCTACTTTGATCGGACGGTCGCTGCGCTGGAGGCGGCCGACCGCGACCCAGAAGTGGTCGCGGAGGTGACCGCCTCGCAGTTCCCGAGCGGTGACCACCGTCTGCTCGCGGGGGTCCGCGAGACCGCCGATCTGCTGGCGTCAATTGATACGCCGCTCAGCGTGGATGGCCTCGCTCCGGGTCGGCTGTTCGACGGCGGCCCAGTGATGCGTATCCGAGGGAACTACCGGGCGTTCGCCCGCTACGAGACGTCGCTGCTGGGGTTTCTCTCGCATGCCAGCGGCATCGCCACCGCTGCGCTCGAGGCGCGGGTCGCCGCGCCGGAGACGACGGTGCTGTCCTTCGGCGCCCGTCACGTCCACCCTTCGATCGCGGCCGTCGTTGAGCGGTCGGCGCTGCTGGCCGGGCTGGACGGGTTCTCACACGTCGCCGCCGGCGACCTCATCGGCCGGGAGGCAGGCGGGACGATGCCCCACGCGCTGATGCTGTGTTTCGGTCCCGGAAACCAGGAGGATGCCTGGCGTGCTTTCGACGAGGGTGCGCCGGAGGGGACTCCCCGGGTGGCGCTGGTGGACACGTTCACTGACGAGACGGACGAGGCCCGCCGTGCCGCCGAGGCAATAGACCTCGACGGGGTGCGAATCGATACGACGAGTTCCCGACGGGGGGACCTCCGGCACATCACTAGAGAGGTGCGCTGGAAGCTCGACGAGGCCGGGCACGAAGACGTGGAGCTGTTCGTCAGCGGCGGGCTCGACCCCGAGCGCCTGCGCGAACTCCGGGACGTTGCGGACGGCTTCGGGGTGGGGAGCTACGTGAGCAACGCCGACCCGATTGACTTCGCGCTAGACATCGTCGAGGTGGACGGCGAGCCGACCGGCAAGCGCGGGAAGCTCTCCGGCGTGAAGGAGGTGTACCGGCTTCCGGACGGAAGTCACGAGGTGGTGCCGGCAGAAGACTCCGTGCCGGAGGGGGAGCCGCTGCTGGAGCCGCTGGTCCAAGACGGCGAGGTAGTCGCTGACCTGGGACTGGACGGCGCCATCGAGCGTGCTCGGGAGGAGCGCGTCGAGGTGGGGTTCGGACCCGACACCGACTGACTCCGCCCTCCGCGTGACAGTGACAACCACCGCCCTGCACCGCCGTGCGTGCGCTCCGGGCGCCGCCTCGCCCGTGAGACTATACGCGCTGAGACCCAACAGGTATGTACATGGTGAATATGTTCGTCGACGGGGAGTGGCGCACGGATGCCTACCAGTCGACAGACGACGATGGCGAGTTCGACCGCCAGGAGACCACGTTCCGCGACCGCGTCGAGGACGACCCGGACGCTGAGTTCCCGGTCGAGAGCGGCCGCTACCACCTGTACGTGTCGCTGGCCTGCCCGTGGGCCCACCGGACGCTGCTCGCGCGGGCGCTGCTGGGTCTTGAGGAGCACATCACGGTCGACGTCGTCGATCCGTGGCGCGGCAAGGACGGCTGGCAATTCAGCCCGGAGCGGGAGGGCTGCACGGCTGACTCGGTCCACGGCCTCGACTACCTCCGGGAGGCGTACGTCCACGCCGACCCCGACTACACCGGCCGGGTGACGGTGCCGGTGCTGTGGGATCGCGAGCGCGACACCATCGTCAACAACGAGTCGAAGGAGATCCTCCGGATGCTGTCCACGGAGTTCGACTCCCTCGCTACCCGAGACGTCGACCTCTATCCCGAGGGCTACCGCGAAGAGGTCGACCGGGTCATCGACGCCATCTATGACCCCATCAACAACGGCGTCTACCGCGCCGGCTTCGCGGACACACAGGCGGCCTACGACCGTGCGGTGGAGGAACTGTTCGACGCGCTGGACCACTGGGACAAGGTGTTGGGCGAGCAGCGCTACCTCGCGGGCGACCGGCTGACGGAGGCGGACGTCTGCATGTTCACCACGCTGGTCCGCTTCGATCACGTGTACCACAC
>CAZLOO010000223.1:0-4697 GCA_964561055.1 uncultured Halobacteriales archaeon | reverse complement strand
GGAGGCGGCCGACCGTCACCACGAGGACTTCGTGCGCGTCCAGAAGCGCCTGCGCGAGCTGGACAAGAAGGAGGAGGAGGCCGAGAAGGCCGAGCGCGCCGCCGAGCAGGAAGAGGCCCGCCGCGAGGCCGAGGAGATCTACGAGGCATTCCAGAACGGCGAGACTCTCGACACCGAGGACCTGATGAAGCTCCAGAAGTCCGGTCTGCTATGAGCGCCTAACCGGGGGGTTGAACAGCCACCCACACAGACCCCGCGTATGAGCGACGGCCCGGATCGCGAGGAGTTCCGCCACGACCCGGTCGACCACGTCCGCGTGGGCGCCGGAATGAGCGTCGCCGAACTGATCGAGCAGTATGCCGGAGCCGGCTTTGGCGCCGGCCGCATCGGCGAGGCCGCGGATCTGCTGGCGGCGATGTTCGCCGACGACGTGACCGTTTTTTTCGGCCTGGCCGGCGCGATGGTGCCGGCCGGGATGCGCCGCGTGGCCAGCGACTTGCTCCGTGACGGCCACGTGGACGCGCTGGTGACTACCGGCGCCACCCTCACCCACGACGCCATTGAGGCCATCGGCGACAAGCACCACCACGGCCGGGTGGGCGGGCGCGACCACGACGAGCAGCTCCGCGAGGAGGAGGTCGACCGTATCTACGACGTCTACCTCCCCCAGGAGGGGTTCGCCGCTTTCGAATCACATCTCCTCGACGAGGTGTTCCCGCCACTGGAAGCCGAGGGAACGGTGAGTATCGAGCGGTTCACCCGGGAACTGGGCCGAGCCAACGCCGCGGTCAACGAGCGCGAGGGGATCGCCGAGGATCCCGGTATCGCCGCGGCCGCCTACGACGCGGAGGTGCCGGTGTACGTCCCCGCGGTACAGGACTCCGTGCTGGGACTGCAGGCGTGGCTGCGCTCGCAGGTGACGGACTTTAGGCTCGACGCCCTGGCAGACATGGGCGGGCTGAACGACCTTGCAAACGAGGCCGATCGGACGGGCGCGTTCGTCGTCGGCGGCGGCGTGCCGAAAAACTACGTCCTCCAGACGATGCTGGTGGCGCCCGACGCATACGACATGGCGGTCCAGCTGACGATGGACCCCCCGGAGACGGGGGGGCTCTCAGGGGCGACGCTCGACGAGGCCCGCTCGTGGGGGAAGCTCACCCCCGAGGCGCGCAACGTCTCTGTGTACGCCGACGCGACGGTGACCCTGCCGCTGGTGGTCGCCGGCGCCCGCGATATCGCCGCTCGCGGCGGGTAGTGTCGGGAAAGGGCTATGTGACGCCCGCTACACCGACCGTGCATGGAGCCCGGAACCTTCCACGAGTTCGGCGGTCGGCACGTCCCCGAGCCGCTGCAGGAGCCGCTGGCACAGCTCGCCGAGGCGTTCGACGAAGCCATTGAGAGTGAAAAGTTCCACGAGAAACTGGACTACTACTTGAAACATTACGCCGGGCGCCCGACGCCCGTGTTCTACGCCGAGGATCTCAGCGACCGCTACGGCGCGGACATCTACTTCAAACACGAAGACCTGCTCCACGGCGGGGCACACAAGCTGAACAACACGCTCGGGCAGGCGCTGTTGGCCAAGCAGGCCGGCAAAGAGCGGCTGATCGCCGAGACCGGCGCTGGCCAGCATGGCACGGCGACGGCGATGGTCGGCGCGCTGCTGGACATGGACACCCAGGTCTACATGGGCCGGACCGACGTCCAGCGCCAGGAGATGAACGTGTTCCGGATGCGCCTGATGGGCGCGGACGTGACGGAGGTCACCCGTGGTAACGAGGGGCTGGCAGAGGCAGTCGACGCCGCCCTGGAGGACTTCGCCGCCAACATGGAGGATACCCACTACCTCGTGGGCAGCGTCGTCGGTCCAGACCCGTTCCCACGGATGGTACGGGAGTTCCAGTCGGTGATCGGGCGGGAGGCTCGCGAGCAGATACAGGAACTCCACGGAGACCTGCCGGACGCCTGCGTGGCCTGTGTCGGCGGCGGCTCGAACTCCATCGGGCTGTGGCACGCGTTCAAGAACGACGACATCGCCTTCTACGGCGCTGAACCCGGTGGAAAGAGCGACACGGAGCACTCCGCACCGCTGTCAAAGACCGAGCAGGCCGAGCCTCAAATCTTCCAGGGGATGAAGACGAAAGTGATCGACGACGACACGACCAACCACTCCGTCAGCGCAGGGCTGGACTACCCTGGCGTCGGCCCGGAGCACGCCGCCCTCCAGGAGATGGGCCGGGCGGAGTACCACGCTATCAGCGACGAGGAGGCGCTGGCGGCGTTCCGGGAGCTGAGCGAGGCCGAGGGCATCATCCCCGCGCTGGAGCCGAGTCACGCCATCGCGCTGGCGAAGAAGCTCGCGGACCGCCATGACACGCTGCTGGTGAACCTCTGTGGTCGCGGTGACAAGGACATGCAGACCGCCGCCGAGCACTTCGATTTGGCGCCGAACTGAGCTGACCCGCTGCGGACTACAGCTCCTTCTCGAAGTGGATCAGCTCGTAGTCGTCGTGCGCCGAGCGGCCGGTCTCCGTGTACCCCTCAGCGGGGTAGAACCGCGTCGAGGCACGCTGACGAGCGGCCGTCGTTGCCAGCAGGCGCCCGAACCCCTCCTGCCGGGCGCGCCGCTCCAGCGCCGCCAGCAGCCGCCGGCCATATCCCTCTCGCTGGTGGGCCGGCGCGACCCGCATCCGGTGAAGCTCGGCTGCCTCACTGACAGTGCGCTCGTCGGCGTGCCCGGCATTGTTGGGGAGGAAGCCACCCATCGCCGCCAGCGCGCCGTCGGCGACCCGCGGGACGGAGTCGGCGGCTTCGCCACCGGAGAGGAGGCCGACGAGGAACTCCCCGCCGACCTCCAGGTACGCTGTCTCCACGTCCCGGAGATCGTCCGTTCCGGGGACGTCAGCCGGGTCGGTTCCTGTGTCAGCGAGCGCCCGCTCGTGGAGCGTCCAGACGGCGTCAGCGTCGCCGGGTTCGTATCGCCGGAACCGCACCGCTCAGTGGGCCCCGTTCTCGGCGAACCGCCCGGCGATGCGCTGGGCGCCCCGTGCGGCGGCGGTGGCGGGCTTACTCGGTGATGTGCAGGACACCTCTCGCTGGAGTTCCTCGCTTAGACGATCCTCGATTTCCCCCACCAGCCCCGGTATCTCGGCCATTCCACCGGTAAGCACGATCGGCGCCTCAAGCGAGCGTTTGTAGATCTTGATATGGTCGTTGGCGAGCTGGGGAAGGAACGTGTTGGCGATCTCGTCGACCGCCTCGTCGACGTACTCGTCGATGGCGTCTACGACGCTGTCCTCGATGGTGAACTCGTGGGTGCCACCGCCGGGCTGCTGGACGATGTCCGTGAACGGCTCGTAGCCCTTCAGATCGCCGTGCTCTTCCTTATATTCCCGGGCGGTCTGGAGGTCGATGTTCACTCTTCCCTGTGTCTCGTCCTCAACGTAGTTAGCGATGCGGCGGTCGACCTCGTTGCCCGTGACCGCGCCGGTGGCGAACTGTGAGACCTGCTCACCCCGGCGGTAGGCACACGCCTCTAGGTTCGTGGAGCCAAGATTGATCCCGACGAAGATACGCTCGATGGCGTCGAGTCCGGTGCCGAGCGCGGCCACAGAGCCACACAGCGACTCTGGATACGACCGGATAGTCGCCCCGCCGACCGGGCTGTTCTCGATGACTTCCTTGAGGTTCTCCAGGCCCTCCTTGTTGTCCAGCGTCGGGATAGCGTACACGACGACGCTGTCCTCGGGGATGTCGTTGTTTCGGACGAATTCCTCGAAAAACGTCCCCGCGAGGTCAGCGTTCTCAGCGTCCTCGGGCAAGCCCGACCGGAGCATGTACCGCACGCGATCGGGATACTCTGTGGCAGCCTCCTCGCCGTACAGCACCCGGTCCTCGCCGGTGAGGGCGTCCTCGTAGGTGGCGATGCAGGTCAGCGTATCTACTGTCCGGACAGCATTGCCCTGTGGCAGCGCCACGACGGTCCGGGTGCTGCCGAGTTTCACGCCTACAGGCATCGGTTCCCCCCCTTCGGTAGTCTTCTGTTCCCCCTCGTTGGTATCGGCGCCGTCCTCGCTCATGCGAGTCGTCCCACGGAGAGCCGGGTTATAAGAAACACGGCAGGTTCGGGCTACTCCGTTAGCGCCGCCAGCCGGGCAACGTAGGCGAAACTCAACAGGTGGTCAGCCGGGTCGAACGCCGCTAGCCCGTTCCCCTCCTCGCGGCCGACTCCGAGCATGTACCCCCGGAGGTCGCTCTCGACGGAGTCGGTGATCCACCCGAGGGTGCAGTATCGCTCCAGGGCCTCCAGGGCGCCCTCGTTGCCCCCGGTAGCGACGAGGAACTCAAGCCAGGTGAGGATGGCCTCGTCGTCATCCGGCACGCTCTCCAGGTACGGTTTGGAGGATAGTGCCGTCGGGTCGGCACCTTCGAGTTCCATCAGCCGCTCGCGCTGCTCGGGGGTGGGGTCCTCGACGCCGACCGCGCGGAATTTCGAGGGCTCGGTCCACAAGAAGCCGTACTCCTTCACCCGGCGCTCGAAGCCGGCCTCCGGGAACTCCCCCTCCGTGACTGACCGGAGCTCCTCTACGTCGTATTCGTTCGGATTCAAACCCATCCGACAGCGGGAGGGTGCGCTCGACCGGACAAGATTCTTTCCCCCGCGAGACGTAGGGAGGCCGGCCGATGACGAGGCACCC
>CAZLOO010000222.1:0-4698 GCA_964561055.1 uncultured Halobacteriales archaeon | reverse complement strand
GTCGATCCCGATGTCGGTGACCATCAGCACGACCTCCCCCTCGTCGTCGACCATGCGCATCGTCCCAGCGATCTCACTCTCGTCATCGCCGCGCCAGATACGCGGGATGCGGCGTGGTTGGGCGTCGATGGGGTTCGGGAAGTGCTCGCACACCATGTCCAGCACCACGTTCGACAGCGGCGTCTGGTCGTGGAGTTCGGCGCGCTTCCCGTCCCGCTCCATCTCGATGATTTCCGGGAAGCCGATGCCGGTGCGGACCATCGAGGGGGCGGACACCCCCCACTTGTACAGCGCCGAGCCGAACGCGACCGTTCCCTCCTCGACGGAGACGGTCCAGTCGACGTCCATGTCCTCGGTCATCCCCCGGATCAGCTCGTTGACGTCTCGGATCACCGACTGGAGGCGCTCCTGCATCTCTTGGGGCCCCTCCTGAAGCTCGGAAATCAGCCGGTCGACCTTATTAATAAACAGCGCCGGCTTCACGCCCTCGCGCAGCGCTTGGCGCAGCACCGTCTCCGTCTGGGGCATGGCCCCCTCGACGGCGTCCACGACTACGAGTGCCCCGTCGACGGCCCGCATCGCTCGGGTGACGTCACCGCCGAAGTCCACGTGGCCAGGCGTGTCAATGAGATTGATGAGGTGGTTTGTGTCCTCGAACTCGTGGGTCATCGACACGTTCGCCGCGTCGATGGTGATGCCCCGCTCCTGCTCGTCTTCTTCCGTATCCATCGCCAGCTGCTGGCCGGCGGTCTCGTCGGAAATCATCCCCGCCCCAGCGAGCAGGTTGTCCGTTAGTGTCGTCTTGCCGTGATCGACGTGGGCGGCGATGGCGATATTCCGGATGTTCTCCGGCTTGTCCATCAGCCGCTCACACTCCTGTACGATCTTCTTACGTCGGCCCATTAGAAGCTGTTATCGCCACCAGCGCAAAAAGGGTAGTGATTCCCCCCGAACCGGACGGTTTGCCCGTGCGAGAGGCCCCCACGCGCTAGTACCGCCATCGGTATCCTCGCAGGGCCGGACAGCAGGGGTCGATCCAGGCACGGGGCTGTCACGTTCAAAAGAGTCAAGCAAGCCGCGCCCGTGAGAAACGGCCACATGGACGTGCGAGTGACGGGCGAGGGGCCGGCAGCGCCGTTTCTGAGCGCCCGTGACCTGTTTGAAACGGAGTACGATCTTGACTGGCCAGTTGAGGTCCAAGTCCGCGAGAACCCCGATGAACGAACCCTGACGGGGCACTACGACGACGGCCGGCACGTACTGGTGATGAGCCGCCAGGCTGCCTCCAGCGCGATGGCCCGAGAGCTGGCGCTTCACGAGTTCTCTCATATGGCCCGCTACGAGGCCGGTCATCCCTCGCACACCCAGTCGACGGAGGAGGCGCTCTACCTGGCGCTTGCCGGCAACAGTGTCGAGCGCCGAAAATTATCCCACGCCTACCAGATCGCCAACCACGCGAAGGATATCTACGCCGACGACCTCACGCTGTCGGTCGTCCCGGCGGACAAGCTGGTCGCCTTTCTGGAGTCCTCCCTGGCGGCGGCGCTTGCGGACCACCCGACGGGGGTACCCGGCGGTTGGCAGCGCGTCTCTAGCGGCGCCGACCCGGAAATTACGGCGGTCAACGCCTCCTTCGCGCTGGCGCTGTGCGAGCGCCACGGCCTCGTTGACGAAGGCCACCGATTGTACGACCTCGCGGCCGCCGCCGGTAGCGACGCCCCCGGAGTCAGCGTCGAGCAGTTCACCGCGCGGTTCCGCTCGCTAGAGGAAGACCCCGACGAGAGCGGCTACCGGAAGGCACTGGTCGAGCTCACCCGGGCGTACTGCCTCGGCTCCGGCGGATCGGCAGCGGACTGATTGCGACTACTCCGGGAGCGCTCGCTCGCGAAGCCGCCGCTCCCGCTCGCTCTCGACGGTCAGCTCCGGCACCGTCACCGGGCTCCCTTGATCGTCGACGGCGACGAACGTGAACCGCGAGGTGTTGGTACTCTCGCGCTCGCCTGTCCGAGGGTCTTCGCCGTCGACACAGAGGAATACCTTCACGCTCGTCCGGCCCGCCCCGTACACGTACGCCTCCACGAGCGCGATATCCCCCACTGGGACGGGTCGATCGAAGGAGAGCCCCTCCACGCCGGCGGTAACACATGTCTCGCCGGCGAATCGCATCGCGCTCATCGCCCCCACCTCGTCCATCACCTTCATTACCTCCCCGCCGTGGGCGGAGCCGTAGTTGTTCGCCTGGCTAGGCTGGATGCGCTCGCGATTCTCGATGTACGTCTCGCGCAATCGGACCATACCCGCCCTCAGGGCCTCGGGTGTATCAGCCTCGCGGAAAACGACTATTCCCCACGGCGCCGTCCGGATCGGGCATGGCACACACGGCAGTCGTCGCCGGCGTCGGTCCCGGTCTCGGCGAGTCGATCGCGCGGCGGTTCCACGAGGAAGGCTGTTCGGTCGGTCTGTTCGCCCGCTCTGGGGAGTACCTGGAGGAGCTGGCCGGGGAGCTCGGCGAGCGCGCGCTGGCGGTGCCGACAGACATCGCCAACCCGGACGCGGTCGCCGACGGGTTCGGTGCCGTCCGGGAGGCATTCGGCCCGGTTGACGTGCTGGTGAACAATGCCAGCGGCGCCGCCTGGAAGGGGCTCGTCAATATCAGCCACGGAGAGTTCAACCGGGCGTTGGACGTTGGCGTCCGCTCGGCACTGTACTGTTCACAGGAGGCCGTCAAGGACATGCTCGCTGGCGACGGCGGCACCGTCCTGTTCACCGGCGCTACTACTTCCGTCCGGGGACGAGAAGGGGCGATCGGCTTCTCGGCGAACAAGTTCGCTGCCCGCGGGATGGCCGAGTCAATGGCCCGCGAACTGGGCTCGGAGGGGATTCACGTCGCCCACGTCATCATCGACGGGCAGATACTCGCGGCGGGCGCTCCCGAGCGGGACGGCCGGGCGGTTGACTCCTATCTCGACCCAGACGCCATCGCCGATGAGTACTGGCGGCTCGTCAAACAGGACAGGACCGCGTGGACGCTAGAACTGGACCTCAGGCCGTACGTCGAGGAGTTCTGAGCCGCGCTACCCGGAACTCTGGCTCTGCTGTTGCTGGAGCCAGTGCTCGTAGGTGCCCTCGGCTGGATCCGAGGGATTCTCAGCCTGCGGGAGCACGCGTATCTTGCCGAGCATACCGCTGTGACCCACCCCGCAGTACTCCGCGCAGTAGAGCTGGTAGGTGCCCGGCTCGTAGGCAACGGTTTTGATGGTGTTGTACTGGCCGGGGAACGCGTCCTGCTTCAGCGCTAGTTTCGGCGCGTGGAACGCGTGGAGCCAGTCCGTCGAGGTGATGTGGAGGTACACCGTCCGGTTAGCCGGTATTACCATCGGTTCGCCGCTGGCTTGGGCGTTGACGGTGAAGTTACCGGCCTCGGGGTAGCGGTAGGTCCAGAAATACTTTTGTGCGACCACCTCTATTTGGGCGGCGTTCTCTCCATCGGCAGGCGCCTTTGCACCCCCGTAGTCATAGGTGAGGTCCGCGAGATTACCGGTGTCCTGGCCGGCCGTCGCCGTCGCTCCGCCGACGAACGCGCTCCCGAGCACCTGGTAGGAGGCCAGGCCGACGAACAGCAGGATGATAGCGGTCGCGACGGTCCAGGTGATCTCTAGGCGGCGGTTCTCTCGGGTCGGCGAGGGGTCGTCGTTGTCTTTGAACCGGATGACAGTGTAAATGAGGATTCCCTCGACCAGCACGGTGATCGGCACCGCCACGTACAGCAGCTTCAGATTGAGGTCCGTGATGAGCTCGGAGTTAATCGACGTCTGGGCGGCCGCCGGGTCGACGGCCAGCGCGAGCAGGGTCGCGCCGGCCAGCAGCCCCCCTGCAGTCCGCGCGAATCTCATTGAACGAGATTGGCAACTGCAGCCTAAATACCTGCCGACTGCGGCGTCCCGGGTACCGATGGGCCTAAGAAGGGTGGCTCCCGAGTGCGACTAGTACTGTGTCCCGAACGCCGCGTCTCACAAGCCTGCTCGCGGCCGCAACCATCGGGGTGTACCTGCTGGTAGTCCTCGGCGCCACAGCCGCACTGACGGAGGCGGTTGCGGCCTGTCGCTCCTGGCCACTGTGTGCCGGCCCGGTGACGGACCCGCAGGTGGCTATCGCCCTCGGTCACCGGCTCGCCGCCGCGGCGGTCGCCGTGCTGGTCGTGCTCGCGGCAGTCGCCGCCTACCGGGAGTGGGGGGTCGAAACCGACACCCCCGCCGCCCCCGGTGGCGTCCCGCAGCGCGTCCAGGCAGCGGTGACGCTCGCGTTGGTGCTGTACCCAGCACAGGTCGCCGTCGGCGCCGTCGTCGCTGTCACCGGCGCAGCCGTCGGCGCCGCCAGTCTCCATCTCGCGGTCGGGGCCGCCATCTTCGCCGCGCTGGCGCTGGCGCTGGCCTGGCAACTCGAACGGGAGACCGCAACGGACGACGACCCTTCCCCGGAGCCGGCGCCGTCGCCGGCGCCCGATGACAACCCCCGTCCGACGCCATCGCTCTCCGGGCTATCGCGGATCCGGGCGGTGCTCGTGGCGTACGTCTCGCTCACCAAGCCGCGGCTAATGTGGCTGCTTTGTCTGGTCGCCGCCGCCGGGATGGCGCTGGCGAGCGGGACCACAGGGGCCGATCTCACCGTCCGGACGGTGGTGTTCACCCTCGGCGGCGG
>CAZLOO010000221.1:0-4711 GCA_964561055.1 uncultured Halobacteriales archaeon | reverse complement strand
CGTTCGGCGAGCAGGGGGTGTGGGAACACCACATCGAGACCCACATCCCGCCGCTGGTCGAGGTCCCCTGGTTCCGCGTGGAATAGCCGGAGGGCGGAGCCAGCCAGCCGGACCACGTAGGGGGCCCCGCTTTCCCGGGGTGGCGACCAGGCGCGTCCGGTTCCCACCGGCCGGCGATGAAGGATGAGGGACCGCCGAGAATCATGACGACGAGCGTGGAGCCGTTAGAGGAGCCGACCCGCGAGGCGTCCGTAACCTGCGAACTGTGTGACCAGGGTATCGACCGAGACGGGGCGAGACGGTGACCGTCGCGGTCGGCGACGTCGGCCAGGAGACGGGATGTGCGTTCTGTACCGGCTCGCTGTTCGAGGACCTGGCGATGACCGCAGACGGCGGTGTCGAACCCAGCGAGCCGCGCAAGGGCGCTGCTCCCGCCGAGAAGTCGGGGGCTTCGGCGGTCACCTGAGAACCGTCACCGCCCGACAGCACGTGGGAGTGACCGAGGCGCTTCTGCGGATGCACTCTGTCTCGTTGATCCTGCTGTGGGCGATCAACCGGACGAACGGGCGCCTGACTGGACGGGTGATTGAGGAGGTGAACGTCCGGCTGCTGGCCGTACTCGGGCTCGGGCTCTTCTCGTTCTCGCTGACGGCTCTCATCACAGGTGGGCTGGGCCCGCCCTGAATCACAGCGACGACCGGATCGTCGACGCGATGGCGTCGTAGTTGGCCGGCACCTGCTCGCCGTTCACGAACACCGTCGGGGTGCCGGAGACGCCCATCTCGTGGCCGGCGTCCCGGTCGGCCTCAACCACCGGTCGGTGGCGTCCCTCACGGGCATCACTGACGACGGTGTCGGGGGGTGCCTCCGTTTCGCCGGCGACGGCCCGGATGGTGTCGTAGCTGTCCATCGACGGCTGGCGGTCGAACGCCAGCCTGGCGAACGACCAGAACGAACCGTTGCCGGCGTGCTCTTGGACGCTACGGGCGGCCATCGCTACCCGCCAGGACCAGTCGTCGACAACGGGGAAGTCGTGGTACTCGAAGCGCACCCGGCCGTCGCCGAGCAACTCCTCGCGGAGCCGCGGCAGCACCGTTGCGTCGAAGGTCCGGCAGTGCGGACACCGGAAGTCCTCGAAGGCGAGGACCACAGCGTCTGCGGCCTCGCGGCTGTCGGCACCCAGGTATGGTGGCCCCAGGTCGGGGGCAGCGGCGCCGGAGCCGTCGAGACAGCCTGCCAGCCCGCCGACAAGACCGACCAGCCCACAGAGAGCGCGCCGCCGGGTCGTTCCGTCCGTCATGTCTGGGGCTACGCGTCAGGGAAACAAACCGGTCGCCCCCAATAGTGGGGGCTCACTCCTCGCGGGTGTCCCGGCGGGCGGCCCGCTCGGCAGACTCGCGGTCCATCCGCTCACGCCCCTCGTGCTCGGCCCGCACCAGGGAGTACAGCACCAGCGGGGCGATCAGCGCGAGCGCCAGCACGAGGACGAACAGCCCCGCGCCGACCATCAGCCTAGGAATACATCGACGATGTCGCTGGAGCCGGCGGTGGCATCCCGGTATAGCTCCGAGTAGCCGCAGTTCGTGCATGACACTACTTTGAAGCTGTTCGTCTGGATATCGAACATCTTCGAGAGGCCGCCGCCGGTGGTGGAGATGGTGCCGACGTCGGTCTCGGTGTGGCCACACTTCGGACAGCCGCGGTCGGAGTCGGGGACCATGCCTGCGACTGGCTTCCGGACCAGTATGTGTCTTTCCCTCCGACAGGTTGCCGGACCACCTCCGGAGAGAGACGCCGGATTCTACTGAAAACTCGACGACGGCGACGGGTCGAGAGTGAGCTTGATGCGCTCGGGCGGGCAGTGTCCGGCGTCGTCGGCGATCACTTCGTAGGCGCGGAGGTCGGCTTCTTCGCCGACGCGAGCCCGGAGTAGCTCTGGCCCCGGTGTTTTACCCCCGGCGGCCGCCCGGACCATATGGTCGCACTCGTCGCCGGGACTGCCGCGGGGGTCACCGTTATCGTTCTGCTGCTTGCCTGCTCGGCGTTCTTTTCCAGCAGCGAAATCGCCATCTTCAGCGTCGAACGCCACCGCGTCAGCGCGCTCGTCGAGAGCGGGAGCCGCGACGCCGCCCTGCTTGAGACGCTTCGGTCGGACCCACACCGCCTGCTGGTAACGATCCTGGTTGGCAACAACGTCGTCAATATCGCGATGTCAGCCATCACGACGGCACTGCTTGTGGGTGCGTTCCCTGCCGGTGTCGCCGTCACAGCCGCGACGGTGCTGTTGACGGTGGTGGTGCTTGTGTTCGGTGAGATTGTGCCCAAGTCCTACGGCGTCGGCCACGCGGAGTCCTGGGCGCTCCGGACGGCGCCGGCGCTACGAGCGTTCGAGCGGGCGGTCGGTCCCGTCGTTACCCTGTTCGACGTCGTTACCCGTCGGCTGAGCGCCGCGGTCGGGGGGGAGGCTGCAATCGAAGCGCCCTATATCAGCCGCGGCGAACTGACGGCGCTAGTCAGGTCGGCCGAGCGGTTCGGCTCCATCGACACCGACGAGCGGGAGATGGTAGAGGCGGTGCTCGCTCTCAGAGGGATCACCGCCGGCGACGTGATGGTCCCCCGGGAGAACGTCGTCGCTGTCGCCGACAGTGAGGGGCTCCGGGAGACCGCCGCCCGGGCCGCGGCCGAGCGGGTCACCCGACTCCCGGTGTACCACGAGAACCTGGACGAGGTCGCGGGGATCGTCGACCTGCGAGACATAGAGCGGTCGCTAGCGCTGGGCGAGCAGATCGGAGTTGGGGAGCTTGCCACCCGAACGGTGGTGGCAGCGCCGGACGAGCCGATCGACGCGTTACTGGCGCGCATGCAGGATAGCCGTGTCCAGATGGCGATGGTCGTCGAGGACGCCGCCGTCGTCGGGCTGGTTACTGTCCAGGACGTCCTCGAGGAGATCGTCGGCGACCTGCTGGAGGCCGGCGCCGGTCCGACTGTCCGGCCGGTCGAGGGGGGACTGATCGTCCGCGGGGACGCCTTTCTCGACCGCATTGACGGGATGCTCGGTACCGGCCTCCGGGCGGACGCCCCGCCGGAGATCGAGACGCTGTCAGGGTTCATCTACGCCCGGCTGGGACGGGTGCCACGCCGCGGGGAGCGTATCGCCGCCGACGGCGCCACGGTCACCGTCGAACAGGTCGACGGTCGGCGAATCCGTCGCGTGTTTGTGGAACTGACCCCCGGGAGCGCGAAGCCCGGTGGTTAGGATAGTACCCGCAGCCGGTAGCCCTCAACGGCACTCTCGTCGGCGACCCGACCGGTCTCCAGGGCGGTGTCGACCACCTGGGCGACGAACTCCTTGGGCACCTCAACCCCGATGAAGTCCGTCTCCCCGGGAACGGTAAGCCGGGCCATCGTCTTCGCCGTGCCGTCGTCGTTGTAGATGCTGCCGACCTTCTCCCCGTCCCGGAGAAACCGGAGGGTGACGTCGGTAGCCTCGAGGCTGTCGAAGCTCACCTCGAACACCATGTGCTCGTCCTCGATACGGGCCAGCAGCCGGCCGTCGTGCTCGGTGACCGTCTGTTTCACGTCGGTGGTAGGACCGCCGCGGGCTTAAGCCCCATCTCCGAGGTCGCAGTCCCCGTAGCGGGCGAACTCCACGAGATTGCCGTCCGGGTCGCGGACGTACACTGACCGCATCGGGCCGCGGGCGCCGGTCCGGTCGACGGGCCCTTCGATGACTTCCACGCCGGCGGCCTCGAAGCGCTCGGCCAGCACCTCGACGGGGTCGTCGACGAGCAGACAGAAGTCCGCCGCGCCGGGTGTCGGCTCAGCGGCATGGGGGTGATACTCCTCGCCGGCAGGGTGGACGTTCAGCTTCGTGGACCCAAACGACAGCGCCACCCGGCCGTCAAACCGCTCGCGGTCGGCGACGTCGAGCCGGTCGGCGTAGAACGCACAGGTCCGCTCGACGTCCGTCGCGTACAGGACCAGGTGGTCGATACCGGTGACGGGCATACCGCCATCCCGTCCGGAGGGGACGAAAGCGTACGGGTCGCGCGACCCCGGGCCGAGTGCACAATGGCTTAGCATCTCCCGGCACAGCGGGGCCCTATGAGTACTCTCGGCTGCGTCCTCCACGCGAGCGCGGCCGCGACAGCGCTCCTGCAGGCCGGACTGGACGTCAACATCGACCCCGGTCCGGGAGTCGGCGTCGTTGGCGGCGCCGTCGGGGCGTTTCTGACGACGCTGGTCGTGGGGGCGATCATGGTCGCCGTGGCCCCCCGCTACACGGAGCGGACGATGGGAGCCGTCCTCGACAGCCCCGTTGGGACGTTCCTGTACGGTATCGTCTGTCTGGTGTTCGTCGTGCTGGTCACCATCGTCCTGGTGATCACCGGTATCGGTATCCTCGTCGCCATCCCGTTTGCGCTCGCAGCGTTCCTAGTGTGGGCGGTCGGCGCGGCGATTGCTTTCCTGGCGATCGGCGACCGGCTGGTTGGCCATGAGGACGGCTGGCTGAAGCCGCTGATAGTCGCCGGCGGCGTCAACGGAGCGCTGGCGCTGACCGGCATCGGCGGCATCGTCGCGTTCGCGGTCGGCGCTGCCGGCTTCGGCGCCGTGCTTCGTGACTGGCTGGACTAGAGGCCGTAGAAGCCGTCCGGGCCGTGGTCGTCCTGCCAGGCGAACGCGTACAGCCGCCGGGCCGGCACGCGGGACA
>CAZLOO010000220.1:0-4723 GCA_964561055.1 uncultured Halobacteriales archaeon | reverse complement strand
AAACGAGCGGGCCGACCGGCTGGCGACGGAGGCGCTGGATGACGCTTGAGGAGGCCATCGTCGAGGAGGCGGTGCGGCTGACACGAGTGGCCCGACGGGCCGTCGACGACACAGAGGCGGCCGTCGCGCGTGAGCGCCGCGACGAACTGCTCGCCGAGGCCGGCTACCGCGCCCGAGAGCGTGAGGACGGAACGCTCGTCTGCTACCCTGAGCGGTGGCTGGAGGATGGGGAGGTATGCACCGATCGCATCGAGGACACAGACGGCGCTGTCGAGCGGTCGCTAACCCCCGGCGGGGAGGAGTGGGAGACGGTGGAGGCGCATAACGCCCGCGCTGTCGAGCGTGTGCGCGAGCGCCACGGGGAAATCCACGCCCGCAATGCCCGCGCCTTCGCCGATTTCCTGGGCAACCACTACACCGCCCGGATGGAGGACGCGACGCCGGCACTACGCGAGGAGTTCCTGTCGGAGTACTTCGTTCGCAACGCCTGGCCGACTGAGCGCCAGCGCGAGGTCGTGGAGCGGTCGCTGGAGCTGGCGGTGACGGCCGCGGAAAATTCTGAGTAGTTACGCGGTGTCGTCGACGAGCGAGCGGACCCGCTCGGCACGGTCCTCGTCGGTAATATATCGGGAGAACACCCACGCGAGCTGGTTCAGTACGGCCTCCTCGCCAGCGTCCGTAAGGGCGTACTGGTTGGTGCGTTTGTCAAGTTCCGACTTCTCGACCAACCCCATCTCAACTAGATCGTCTAGGTTGGGATACAAGCGGCCGTGGTTAACCTCGCCGCCGTAGTACTCCTCCAGTTCGCGCTTGATGGCGAGCCCGTACCGGGCCTCCTCGGCGAGGATTGCGAGGATGTTCTGTTGGAACGCGGTCAACTCCCGCTCGATTCCTGAGCTACCAGAGACCGGCTGTGACTCTGACATGAACGAACGGAGGTTGCCTGAGTATTTAATACTTTTCTACCTACAATTAATTTCGTAAACGTTCATGAAGCCAATTACGTGAAGAAGAGCGCTTGTTGACCGACTGTCTCGTCGCGGGTGGGGATGGGTTTCTGGTACTCGGACTTCGGCGCAACCTCGAAAGTACTTTTTAGCCAGCCGGCTCACGTCCGGCCATGACGAACCTTTGGGAGGATCTCCCGACGGGGCCGGACCCGCCGGAGGAGATCTACGCCGTCGTGGAGTGTTTAAAAGGGGAGCGAAATAAGTACGAGTACGACAAGGACGTTCCTGGGGTGGTGCTGGACCGAGTACTCCACTCGAACGTTCATTACCCCTCGGACTACGGGTTCATTCCGCAGTCTTACTACGATGACGAGGACCCGTTCGACGTGCTGGTGCTGGTCGAGGACGCCACGTTCCCCGGCTGTGTCATCGAGGCCCGGCCGGTGGCGTTGATGCGGATGGACGACGACGGCGAGCAGGACGACAAGGTGATTGCGGTCCCCTCCGAAGATCCCCGCTACGACCACGTTCGGAATCTTGAGGATCTCACCGAGCAGACGCTGGCGGAGATAGATGAGTTCTTCGCGACGTACAAGAACCTGGAGGCGGGCAAGGAGGTTGAGACGCTGGGATTCGAGGACCGAGCGGCCGCCTACGACGCCATCGAGCACGCCCAAGAGCTGTACGACGAGCAGTTCGGATAACTACAGCGCCAGCGGTTCGGCGGCCTCCCAGCGGGGGTCGAACTCCGCGACGGTCTCGCTGGCGAATGCGCTGTCCTTCAGGTCGATAATACCGAACGTTTCGTCGGCCCGCAGCGGATGGGGTACCTCGACACAGACCTCCGTGCCGTCGATGGCGGTGAGCGAACTCGACACCTCGCCGGACACCCGGCAGGCGAACCGCTCGTGGGGGCGAGCGTCTCACGGTAGCGCTCGCCGACGCTGGCCGGCAGCGCCTCCACCAGTCCTGGGCGCATCAGCAAGCGCACGCTCACCCTCCGATCGAGCGCGTCCGCTATCGCGTCGGCGACCCGCTCGTCCCCCTCCGACATGTCGTAGCCGCCGGTGAACCCGGAGGCAACCATCAGCACCCGATCGTCGGCGGCGGCGATGCGCTCAACCAGCAGGTCTACCGTCTCCGCCTGACCGATGGCAGCCGTCCAGAACGACTCCTCGCTGCCCTCGCTCCCCTCCAGGTCGGCGGTCAGCTCCGCGACGGTCTCCTCGTACTGGCGCTCGCGGGCTGCAAGCTCTCGACGGCGCCGCTTGAGGAGCCGCTGGAGAGCGGGCTCAGGCTCGCCGGCGACGTACTTTTTGCGCCGGGAAGCCGATTGTGACCGCACGAGGCTGTACTGCTTGAGCTATTTGAGCACGTCGTACACCCGGCCTATCGGGATCCCGCTGGCGTCGGACAACTCCTTGGCCGTCGTCGGGCCGGCCCCCAGAAGCGACCGGTAGGCCCGGGCCTCGTACTCCGAGAGCCCCAGGTCCCTCAATTCAACCATACGAGCTTGTCTGGACACCCCCTAATCAACTCGTCGCCGACCGCACCAGCTCCAGCAGCTCCTCGGGGTCGTCCGCCCGCCCTTCATGACCCCTGATCCACGCCTCTCCCTGCTGCTTGCCCGTCGGGACCACGACCTTCGCATGGTCGGCGACCCGCCAGGCCGCCCGGTGAAGGGCGCTCCCAGGCTCGTCGGCGACCACCAGCGTTAGTGGTACCTCCCGGACCCGCGCGACTGCGTCGGCGTAAGCGGCGACCTCAACGCCCATCCGGTCGGCCGCGCCGGCGTACGCCGACAGTGCCTCCCGGGCGACCTCGCGGTAGCGCTCCTCGCTGGTGAGCGCGGCGAGATCTACTAGCCCTTCCGCAAGGTCCACCGTCGCCTCCAGGGGCCGTAGCGGCCGATCCAGCAGCCCCGGCCCCTCCCGTGGCCCGTCGAGGAAGGTGCCGTCAGGGAGTCGTTCCTCGAGAGTCCGATCGGCGACGGCGCGGGCGGTCTTCAGGTGGTCCCGGCCAAGGACGCTCGCCGCCGTCGTGAGCGCCCGGAGCAGGGGTGCCGCATCCCCGAGCAGGCCGCGCTCGGCGTCTGAACCGTCGAAGTGGCGAGGCTGGCCGTCCTCGACTAACCGGTCCAGCACCGTCGTCAGCGCTCGCTCAGCGTGCTCGCGGGCGACGGGGTGGTCGGTGTACGCGTGGAACCGCAGCAGCGCATCCACCGCCAGCCCGTTGCGGTCGACGAACACCGTCTCGTCCACAGGGGGGTCCTCGACCCGCTCGTCGGGCGGTAGCCCGTCCTGACCGGCCTGGCTTCCGGCGAAGGCCTCGCCGGTCCACAGCGTCGAGGCGAGATACTCGCAGAGAGCGGCCGCGCCTGCCCGGAAGCGCTCCTCGCCCGTATAGAGGTAGCCGGTCGCAAACGCCCGAAGGACGGCGGCGTTCCCGTCGAGCAAGCGCTCACGGTGGGGCTGTGACCAGTCCCGGGCGCCCGCGTAGCGGTAGACGCCGCCGTCCTCGGCTTGGAGATTCGCTCGGACCGCGCCCAGGCTCTGGACCGCCCGGGTCCGGTCACGCTTCAGGGCGTACTCGACCGTCCGGGGGAGCGGGAACTTCGCGTCCGTCCCCCAGCCGCCGTGGTCGGCGTCGAAGGCGACCTCTATTTGGCCGTTCATGTGTGCCTCCACACCGTCCAACCCCCCGCACGGTGGCTCCGGATCCTGGAGAGCCCGCGGGACTCGACCGGCATCGCCGCCGCGGCTCTCGTACGCCTCGCGCACCCGTTCGACCGTCCCCCGGAGGCTGTCCGTCTCCATGTAGCCGGCGGCGGCGATCACCCGTCCATCGGGCGTGCCGAACACCGTCGAGGGGAAGCCCCCGGCGCCGTAGCGCTCTCGGACGCGGGGCTGTCGGTCGGCGTCTACCCGCACCGGGAGAAAGGAGTCGTTCACGTTGGCCGCGACCCCCGGCGCCGACAGCGCCGTCCGCTCCATGCGTTCACACCAGCTACACCACGGCGCCGTCAGGTAGAGAAACACGGGGCGGCCAGCCGCACGGGCCTCCTCGAAGGCGGCCGGTCCCCACTTGCGGAACTCGATTAGCGTCTCGGCCATGCAACCGGGAGGGGACCGTCCCCTAAGGGGCTGTCTCCTCGACCCGGAATGTCGCCTCCAAGTCGCCCTCCTTTGCCAGCGCCGCCACTATGTCCCGGTCGATGTCCGCCGCCGCGGCGTCGGCGGCGACCGCAACCGTTCGATCGTCCACGTAGTCGCTGGTCCGAACGACGACGCTGCGCTCGCTGTTGAAGGTGAGCCGTTCGTCACCGCTTGCGGTCACCGTCTGGCTGTGGCCGGCGGCCCGAAGCTCGACTCTGACTGTCGCTGCCGCCGAGCGACAAGCCTCCACGAACGGCTCCGGGAACCCTGCGGGCGCGGTGTCGGCCTCGACGGCGAGGATACAGTCGCCGGCGGGGGTGAGCCAGTCGTCGGCCGTCAGTTCGAACGTGCTCTCGTGGCGGGCGGTGACGTTGTCGTGTCCTCGGGCGTATACCCTAACGGGGTCGACCATACAGTGGGTGTCGCCGCGGCGTGCTTACGAGCATCGGTCTGGCCCCCGAGAGGCGTGTTAACCCTCGACAGGCCCGTTATCGGCCGATTGAGGCCACAGGGGTGGAAAATTTTAAGTATACAATCCGACTACCAACAACCACGGGAACGCTTCCGGCGTTCGGCGCACCGCTCGACGACCACATGACAGGCCATCCTGATTATCGA
>CAZLOO010000219.1:0-4732 GCA_964561055.1 uncultured Halobacteriales archaeon | reverse complement strand
GAGCGTCCCGACCGTGATTTGAACACGAGTCCCTGGCTCCGCAAGCCAGGAGGATAGTCCACTACCCCATCGGGACTAACCAGCGATTAAGCAGCGGCGGATTTAACCGTTCTGCTTTGTGCCGTACTGGCTTCAGCCCCTGAAGTCACCAGCAGGAAATATATGTGTACGGAAACAAATGTAGTTCGTAATGGGGGTGATGCATCTGGACGGCGGTGGCGGGCGCGGGGCCCTAGCCGATGTGCTTGCCGACGAGCACAACGTGTTAGTCCGTGCACGATCGGCCGACGCTGGTGACCTCGCCGCCTCGTTCCTCCCGTCCGGGGCGACGCTCGACCGGACGAACGTGGTCGGTGTGAGCTACACCCGCTCGCCGGACGAGTGGCTGGAGGACTGGCGGACGACCGTTGGCCGGCTCCCCGGGGTGTGCACAGTCGTCGGAATGGGCGAAAGCACCCGCTCGGCCGCGGGCGGCGCCTCACTGGGCCCAGTGGCGGACGTGAACGTCGTTGGGCAAAACCCTGAGGACCTCACCGGTCTGGGGATTACCCTCGGTGAGCACCTCTCAGGGAGCGGCTGCACGGTGTTAAGCTTCGACTCGCTGACTGCCCTCCTACAGTACGTCGATGAGGACTTGGCGTTTCGCTTTCTCCACTCGCTCACCGGGCAGATAGCCGGGTACGGCGCCCGGGCGCACTATCTGCTCGACCCGAACGCTCACGACGACCGCACCGTCGCAACGATGACGGAGCTGTTCGACGCGACGGTCGAACTCGCCGAGGACGGCTGGACGATTCGCACCCGCTGAGGCGCCATCCCGAAGTTTATGACTGAGGACGGGACCATCCCCGTCCGATGGACCGACACAGATTAGAGGAGGTGCGCCGATGTCAGTACTGATGAGTGCGATCGAGGACATCTACGCGGACATCGACGCCGACGTCTCTGAGGAGGAGTTCCGCGAGGCCGTCGAGCAGAAGGTCGAACAGATGGGGGGGTTGGCCGACGAGGAGACCGCGGCGATGCTGATCGCACACGAACTCGGCGAGGGCGAGGTTTCGGGCATCGCGGAGATCGAGGCTGGGATGGAGGAGGTAAAGTTCCTCTGTAAGGTGACCAACATCGGGGAGCTACGCACCTTCGAGCGCGACGACGGGGAGGGAACGGTGCTCAACATCGATGTCGCCGACGAGACCGGCAGCGTCCGTGTGGCGCTGTGGGACGAGCAGGCGACCGCCGCGGCCGAGGAGCTCGATCCGGGGGACGTGCTCCGGGTGTCCGGGCGTCCCAAGGAGGGGTATAGCGGGCTGGAGGTGAGCGCCGACCGCGTCGAGGGGGACGATACCGCCGAGGTGGACGTCGACCTCGACACCGGGGGAACCATCGAGAGTCTCTCGCTGGGTCAGAGCGATGTTACCGTTCGCGGGCGCGTGCTTGGAATCGAACCGGTACGGACGTTCGACCGGGACGACGGCTCGGAGGGGCGGGTATCGAACATCGTTCTCGGCGATGAGGCCGGTCGGATACGGGTGACGCTGTGGGACGACATGACCGAGGCCGTTGAGAGCGTCGAAGAGGGCGACTCCGTGGAGGTCGTCGACGGTTACACCCGCGAGCGCGACGGCGATCTGGAACTGCATCTCAACGACCGGAGCGCCGTTGAGCGGCTTGAGGAGGACGTCACCTACGTCCCGGACACCGATGACATCGCGGAGCTGGAGCTTGGCGAGACCGCCGATATCGCCGGCGTGGTGCGGTCGGCCGACCCCAAGCGCACGTTCGACCGGGACGACGGCTCCGAGGGGCAGGTGCGCAACGTGCGCGTGCAGGACGGCTCTGGCGACATCCGGGTGGCGCTGTGGGGGGAGAAAGCCGACCGCGACCTCCAGCCCGGCGACGAGGCGCTGTTCACGGACGTCGAGATACAGGAGGGCTGGCAGGACGACTTGGAGGCCTCTGCCGGCTGGCGCTCGACGGTGTCGCTGCTCGACGGCAACGTGACCGAGGTCGAGCCTGGAGAAACGGACTCCGAGCCGTCGGGTGGCGAGGGCACTCTCGGAGCATTTGTCGACGACGGCCCGTCCGGTGACGACGCCGACATCACTGACCAGCGCGAGGCGGAGAGGGAGACCGGCGAGACAGACGACGAGTCCAGCGGCGCCCGGGAATTCACGGGGACAGTCGTCCAGACGGGGAACCCGGTGATGCTGGACGACGGCTCCGAGACGATGACAGTGCTGACGGACGCGGACCTTCGGCTCGGCCAGGAGGTGACCGTCCGCGGGGAGCTTCGGGACGGCCGGCTCTACGCCGAGGAGCTGTTCTGAGGGACGCGGAACGTTTAAGCCCGGCACGTACCCCGTGAGGGTATGAGCGTCGAGCTACCGTTCGCGCCGGTAGACAGCGTTATACGGCGCAACGCGGGCGACCTGAGGGTCAGCGCCGGCGCGGCCGAGCAGCTCGCACGGCGGATACAGGACCATGGGGCCGCGCTGGCCGTCGAGGCCGCCGAGCGGGCGACCGAGGACGGCCGCAAGACCCTGATGGTCGAGGACTTCGACCCGCCGCCCGGTGACCGCGATCATCTCGAGCTCCCGGTCGCCCCGGTCGACCGCATCGCCCGGCTCGATATCGACGACCGCTACCGCGTGTCGATGGACGCGAGGGTTGCCTTGGCGGCCGTTCTTGAGGAGTACGCCGACAACGTGGCCGCCGCGGCTGCGGCGCTCGCGCGCCACGCCGACCGTCGGACGGTCAAGGCCGAGGACGTCGAGGCGTACTTCGAGCTGATGCCGTACTACTAGATGGAGTTCGGCTACCGCGAGGTCTGTCTGGACCACAAGACCGGCGAGCGCCACCCGGAGCATCCGGACCGGCTCCGGGCGATACGGCGCGGCCTGGCCCGCCAGTACGGGGTGGAGTACGCCACCCCGCCGGACGCCGACCTCGCGGTCGCCGAGGAAGTCCACGACCCGGAGTATCTCGCGTCGTTCCGGGAGTTCTGTGCGGACGGGGGCGGAAGCTGGGATGCCGACACGGTCGCCTGCGAGGCGACATGGGATGCCGCGCTGGCCAGCGCCGGCTGTGCGGCCTGGACGGCAGACCGTGCGCTGGGAGACGCGACGGGACGGGAGACCCCGTTCTCGCTAGGCCGACCGCCCGGTCATCACGCCGAGCCCGACACCGCGATGGGGTTCTGTTTCATCAATAACGCCGCCGTCGCCGCTCAAGCCGCCCTCGACAGGGTCGAGCGGGTGGCAGTGTTTGACTGGGACGTTCACCACGGCAACGGCACACAGATGATCTTCGAGGATCGCGCTGACGTGTTTTATGGCTCCGTCCACCAGGAGGGGCTGTTCCCCGGTACCGGCGCTATCGACGAGACCGGCACCGCTGACGGAGAGGGAACGACGGTGAACCTCCCTTTGCCCGCCGGCGGCGGGGACGCCGCTTACCGGGCGGCGTTCGACGACCTGTTCGCCCCCGCGATACAGCGGTTCGACCCCGGGCTGGTGCTGGTGAGCGCGGGGTTCGATCCTCACGAGCGCGACCCGATCGCTCGAATGCGCCTCTCGACGGAAGGGTTCGGGCTGCTCGCTGCCAGACTGGAATCGCTGGCCGAGACGATCAACGCTGGCCTGGGGTTCCTGCTCGAAGGCGGCTACGGCCTGGAGTCGTTAGCCGACGGCGTGTCGATGGTCAACGAGACCTTCGAGGGGCGCGAGCCGGTTGAGCCCGATAGCCAGCCCGGCGAGGCCGTCCGCGAGCGCATCGATCGCGCCCGGTCCATTCACGATCTTTAGGGCCGTGGATCGAAGTACTCCGCCAGCGCGACCCCCAGCGGCTCGTTCTCAGCCAGTGCTGCCACCTCCTCACCACAGAGGACGTCGTACCCCTCCTGCAGAGCCTCCTCCACACGGGCGCCGTGGCTGACCTCCAGCAGGGCATCGCTCCCGGCGAACGCCTGGGCGGTGGTGAACTCTCGGGGGCGCTCCACGACGTACTGCCCCCCCTCGATGAACGGGCCGTACACCTCCGGATTGTCGGTATAGGCGTCGTAGAACGCCGTCGCGTGTTCTTCGACGTGGACTGGGGGACCGGTGTGGCGCTCGACTGCGGGCCGTTCGGCCACCTCGCACTCCACCAATAGGGCCGCGGTCCCCCACTCGTCGCGGCGGTCTCCCGGCTCGGCGGCCACGGTCCCGCGAAGCACGTCGAAGCCGCGGCGGTCGAGCGACCCCCTGAGTCCCGACAGCGACCGTCGAAGCTGGGGAAACAGCTGGTCGGCCACCACGTCCGGGGCGTCGAAGGCCACCGCTAGCGGCATCGTTTCCCGGCGCTGGACGTGCTCGCGAACCGCATCCGGCGTCAGCGGCGCCGGCTCCTCGGGTTCGAACGCCGTGAGCGAGGGATCCCCGAGGAACGACCGGGCATGGTGGGTGAGCCGGGCGACGTTGCGCTCGCTGACGACAGCGGCGACGTTGCGCTCCGGGTCGGTCGGATCGACGACCACCAGCGGATCGGCGAAGCTCGCGGCGGCGTGGCCCGCCGGATCCAGCGTCACCGGTGGGGTCCAGTCAGCGGCGGCCTCCAGCAGCCCCCGGAAGCTACCGTACTCCAATACCAGCAGTTCCGTCAGATAGCCGGAGAACCCGCGGGTGCGGAGGTCACTGCCGTACACGCCGACCCCCTTCAGGAACCCCTTCGCGAGGCGCACCTCGCCCGCGAGCCG
>CAZLOO010000218.1:0-4739 GCA_964561055.1 uncultured Halobacteriales archaeon | reverse complement strand
TCTCCTCGTAGCTGT
This sequence comes from uncultured Halobacteriales archaeon, assembly GCA_964561055.1. Taxonomy (GTDB): domain Archaea; phylum Halobacteriota; class Halobacteria; order Halobacteriales; family Haloarculaceae; genus CAZLOO01. The sequence continues at coordinate 4,724 of CAZLOO010000218.1, read as the reverse complement.
CGAACTCGTGGAGCTCCGGGGAGGCGACCGCCGGGTAGATCAACAGCTGTGCGGCCAGCTCCGGGCCGTCCCGATCTCGAGCCATCAGGGCGACACCCGCGGTGAGGTTGCCCCCGGCGCTGTCACCGCCGACGGCAATACGATCGGGGTCCAGTGTCAGCCGGCCGGCGTGCTCGGCGGTCCACTCCAGGGCGGCGTAGCAGTCCTCCAGGGCTGCCGGGAACGGATGCTCCGGCGGGCGTCGGTAGTCAACGCTCAGGACGCCACAGTCCGCCCGCGAGCACAGTGCTCGACAGACGTTGTCGTGCGTGTCCAGGTCCCCTCGGACCCAACCGCCGCCGTGGATGTACACTAACACTGGATGGGGCCCCTCCCTCTCGGGGGTATACAGGCGTACCGGCACGCCCCCATCGGGTCCTGGCAGCTCCAGCTCCGTCACGTCGCCGACCGACTCGTAGGCCTCCTCGCTCGCGAGCAGGTCCCGCAGTGACTGGCGCGCGGCCGCAACCGTCAGCCCGTGGGTGGGCGCGCTCGGTACCGCCGCGGCCGCGTTGAGGAATGCTTGTGCCTCCGGGTCGAGTTCTGGCATGGCCACTCGGTCGGCGGCCATAATAAAAAGTTTCCCCGGGCGGGGGAAGCGGTATCCCCGCCCGGTGTCTACTCCCGCCGTGCGACGCCGGACAATCGAGCGCCGTCTCGAAGCGGTCGAGGGGTTCGCCGACCCGGACCCCGCTCGCGAGCAGTACGCTACGCCCGCGGACGTGGCCGCTCACCTCGCCTTCCTCGCGGCGACGAGAGGCGACCTCGACAGAGTGTTGGACCTCGGGGCGGGAACGGGGATGCTCGCGCTCGGGGCGGCGCTCGCGGGTGCCGACCGGGTAGTCGGCGTTGAGGCCGACCCTTCGGCCCTGGCCGTCGCGCGGGCCAACACCGACCGGATGGCTCCGCCCATCGAGCCGGCGTGGGTGCTGGGCGACGCGACCCGACCGCCGGTCGCAGGCCGATGGACCGTGCTCGCGAACCCGCCCTTCGGCGCCCAGCGGGGCAACGAGCACGCTGACCGGGCGTTCCTCGCGGCCGCCAGCGAGGTCGCGAGCGTCTCCTACACCCTCCATAACACCGGTAGCCGCGAGTTCGTGGAGTCGTTCGCGGCCGACAACGGGGGGACCGTAACCGCCGCCTTCGCCGTGGAGCTGGAGGTCCAACGTCAGTTCGGCTTCCACACCGCCGAGCGGGCGACGATCGAGGGGGAGGCGTTCCGGATCGAGTGGGCTACTCCTGAGGCCGGGTCGCCACCCTGACGCGGGTGCCGTTGCGGACGGCGAACACGCCGTTCTCGACGCGTTCGAACCGCAGGCCGCCGGCCGAGACGGTGCCGTTGGCCGCCGGCACCGGCGCGCTACCCAGCGTCTCGTTATCCTGAGTTACCCGAAGACGGAACGGCTCGCCCGGGACGACCGTCACGTTCCGACCGGCTATCACCGGCTCGGCGCCCCGCGGTGGTGACCGAAACGCCAGCCGCCGCTCGTCAACGGTCTCCAGATAGACGACGTACACCGAGGTGTTGCCGACCGGCGACCACTCCGTTCGGTTGGCAACGATCGACTCTCGCCAGCCGATACCGCCGACCCGGACCGTTGCCCGACCGTCGGCCGCTAGCCGGGCCGCCGACACCTCGTTCCACCATATCTCGCGACTCTCGCTGACGACGATGACGCCGCTCGCGTTCACCTGTGAGGTTTGGCCGAACGCGTCCACCCCGATCCTGGAGACGTAGCGGTCGGTCACCCCCTCGGCATACACGATCGTGTATCCTTGGACTTGAACGCCGCTCTCGGCGTCGATCCCGTCCCCGGGGTCGTCGATGGCGAACAGGTTCAGTGGCACCGCCGGTACCGCCAGCGCCACCAGCACCGCCAACGTCAGCCCGAGGGCGACCTCCCGGTACTGGAGGTCGATGCGGTGCACCAGTCGCCGCTCGCTCGCCAGTGCCGCTCCCGACAGTAGCGCCGCCAGCAGGAGGACGAACGCCACCCCAACCGCCCGGAACAGCCGGTACCGCTCCCCGCCCAGCGGGATGTACACAGTCCAGAGGTTCTGAGCCACCGCGAACAGTAACACCCCGGCCCACAGCCGCCCGGCGCCAGGGCGCTCGTCATCGCTCCGCGAGCGCACCATCAGCGCGCCGACCAGCGCGCCGAGGAACAGTCCCAACAGGTGGCCCTGCAGAGCGATTCCCACCCAGAACGGTCGAACGAACTGCTCGCGGCCAACCGCCACCACCGTCGGCGAGGTAAAGGCGCTGTACAACAGCGACATTGCGCGGCCGGCGAACAGCGCGACCACCACCCCTAACGGATAGCGTAGGAGCGCGAAGCCGGCGTAGGCAAACACCACTCCTGAAAAGCCAATGACGGGGCCAGCACCGAACAACCCCGTCAGCACCGCCGTTCCCAGCCCGGCTAACGCGAACAGCCCGATGCGCGCGAACGGGTTGGTCCGAAGCGAACTGAACGAGCTCTCCCCTCGGCGGGTGGGGTAGTGGCTCCAGGCGTACTCCGCTAGCGAGCCGTAGGCGAGCGCCCCGAGTACGTTGCCGAGCAGGTGGCCGAATCCGTTGTGGGCCAGCCCCGCCAGCGCCACTCCAAGCGGGTAAAAGTAGGAGTACGCACGAAACGGTACCACCATCGGGCTGTACGGGTTCGTCCAGCCGCCCTGAACGAACAGGTAGACGACGAGCACGACGCCGATTGTGAGCAGCGTCCCCCACGGGAGGCCGAGCAGTAACCGCCGGCGGCGGATCCGGGCGAACGACCCGCCGCCGAGCCGCCGGGCGACCAGCAGCGACACCACCAGCGCTGCCCCGAGGGCAACCTGCTGACCCAGCCCCGGGAGCGACTGCGCGACCGCCATACGCCTCCCTGTGGGTGGAATCGGGATAACCTGACGGGTTCCGGGTCGGCGATGTGCCCTCCCGCCCCGTTACAGTGGTTCGAGGAGAAAGCCCACGGCTTTAGCCGTGGGATGAATCCGACAGCCATCGAAACGTTGATCGTGTCGGCGTTCGCGGGTTGTGATACCGAGTCCGAGGTAAGGATACGCACTCCACGCGGAGGTAGATGAAGCCCGCTATCTCGGTCGGGGGCCGTACTGGCACGGCCCACAACCCCACCGTCTCGAACGAGTGGGGAACCTCCCGAAGTCGGGGCACGGTCTGTGACCGTGGAACCCCACGACTTCAGTCGTGGGAGGATGTCAGGGGGCGCCTGGGTCGTCGTCCTCGCCGATGTCGAACTCGCGGCCGCCGAAGCTGTCCTCCTGGTTGAGGTCGTCGGCCGATAGTGCCCCCGTCGCTGCGGCGCCGGCCCCGCGCTTGCTATCGACCAACTGTCGGTACGCTTGGGCGACGACCGCCGCGGAGAACACCGTCAACGCGGCGCCGACGACCACGCTTACGAGCGTCCCGGCGACCCCGGGAACGACTCCCGTGACGAGATTGACGACGAGACCGATCACCGCGAGCACGAGCATCAGCCCGAACACAGCGAAGCGGTCCCCCTTCACCAGTGCGTAGCTGTCCGTGATAGCGTCGATCAGGTTCTTGTCCTCGACGGCCACCTCCTCGCGGAAAAAGAGGAACGACACCGCCAGGAACAGCCCCGGGAGCACCAACAGCAGGGTGCCGATCGACACCAGCACGATGACGACGATGCCGCCGATGACGGCGTTCAGCGTCGCCAGCGGGAGGTTCCGGGTCGGCTCGAACAGCCCGCTGGTCTGCTCGCTGACGAACGTCCGAGCGGCGATCAGCAACACGATCTCGTTGGGAAATGCCATTAGCAGGCTCAGCACCTGCGCCAGCGTCCCGGAGATTGGGAGCGCCAGCGGGTACGGCGGGGTGAACTGCGAGGCAAAGAACGGCAGTTCCTGGAGCTGCCGGAGCAGCTCTGGGTTCGTAGCGCCGAGTTGCTGGAACTGCGAGCGCAGCTGTGTCTGGGAGAGGACGACACTGATCAGGCCGACGATACCGGTCAGGAGGAACAGCACCAGCCCGTTGCGCGAGAGGGTGCGGTCCAGCCCCTCGCTCAGCGCGGACCCGATGTTCAGGGACATACTCCTGCCTGTCACGCCTGCGATAAAATTTCTACCGGAATCCGCTCTCAGGGCCAGTCGTCCCGGGCCTGCTCCCCACTGGCCTCCGGTTCGGGCTCGGGCTCGCCCAGCGCCCAGCCGGCGGCCTCGGCGGCTTCCTCAACGGTGACGTACTCCCAGCCGGTACGGTCGGCGACCTCGCGGCCCTCGTCGCCGTCCCCGACCAGCACGTGTCGATCCGTGTCGAACTGGTTACGCACGTTCTTCAACGACTCCTCCTTACCGCGGGGCCCGGAGAAGAAGTCCTGGCGGATGCGGTGTTTCCGCGTGAAGTTGGTGACGACGTAGGTGGGCTTCTCGGAGACGACGCCGATGTACTCCGTCCACTGGCGTGCTCCCGAAACGACTGCTCCCGGGTCCGCCAGCCGCTTGAGTGCCCCCAACTCGAACGCCAGCGTCATGTCCGTGGAACCGCCGCCTTGCATGACTTCCCGTAAGCGACCCCCGGCTAAACCGCTTGCGACCCGTGCGGGGCGGCGGCCGGCTCAGCCCATGCGGCTCCAGTGGGACGAGTACATCCGGTCAGATTGACCCCCTCCCACGGCTGAAGCCGTGCGATTCCACGCGCGGTG
>CAZLOO010000217.1:0-4739 GCA_964561055.1 uncultured Halobacteriales archaeon | reverse complement strand
GACGCCCTTCGCCAGGGCGGCGCCGGCGACCACCACGGGCAGCGTGATCGACAGCGTCACCGGTAAAGGAAGGTCCAGTTCGCGCTGCAGCGCGGCGATGACGAACAGCGTCAGCGCGGCCATGATGGCCAGCACCGCCTTTGTCGGGAGCATCTGGAGTGTCATCATTCCACCGTGTGGCGGTGGGTCCGACCGCGCATCTCAGGCGATGTTCCTGCTGGTGTCGACCCCGAGTTGCTGACCCAGATCAAGCTTGATGATTTCATCCACCGGCTTGCGGCCGCGGTACTTCGACACCAGTAGGTGGTTCTCAACGGAAGTCTCCTCGACGACGATATCCAGTTCCAGCACCACGTCCGCCACCGTGAGCGTGGTCTCGCGGTGGGCTGGCGTGGCTTCGTGTTCCGTGCAGTGGAGCACGGCGACCCTGTCGGTATCTAAGAGGTACTCCTTCAGCGCGTTCAGCAGGTGGACGTACCCTCGCTCGCGCTCCGTCGACTCCAGGGGGTTCATGGTGTCTACCAGTACGTTCCGTGGCTCGTCGATCGACTCCAGCACGGAATGAGCGTTCCGCACCGGCCGCTCGGTCCCGACGTGCTCGATCCGCACGTCGTCGAGGAGGAGTCCCTCCAGTTCCCGCCTGACGACCTTTTCGGAACGGTAGGTGGTGAGATAGAGCCACTTTCCCTCCCCCATCAGTGTGTAGAACATCGGGTTGCACTGGCTTGCCGGCGCGGACACCAGCGACGTTATCGACCCGACCGGGAGCCCGCCGTTCAGCTCCCGATCCAAGTAAGTGTTGCCCGTGGATACCTGTTGCATACCTCGTCCCCGAATCAATATCTATACCAGAACTATTTGTATGTTTGATATGTTTGCGACTCGGCCTGGGGTTATTTGAGCGCGGTCCGAGACTGCACATACAGCTTCCGTCCGTTTCGATCCGCGACGGCCACAATCAGAGGTGCCGACAGCTGTCGGGTACGTCCGCCTCTGTGACGGTGGGTGTCGGTCACGCCCGCTTTCACGAGGCGAGGAGGAACCGTTGCGACTGCCGTGTCGCCGGATCTACTCGGCGCGCTCCATCTCGTAGCTCAGCCGGTGGGGCATCATGCCCAGCGCGCGGGCGATAGCGCCCAGCGCCAGAAAGATACCGACCAGCACGTGAGCAATGCCGCCGAGTTTCATCCACAGGAGCAGCGATGGGAACTTATTCAGCGTCGCGAGCTGGCTGTTCAACACCGCCTCGCCGGCCCGATCGGGGCCGCCGCCCGCGACACTGTGAGCGGTCTGTGTCGTGAAGAACTGCTCGAGGAGCGGGTGGAACTGTGTCACCTCCAGCACCAGCGCCCCGAGAACCAGCAGATAGCCGACGGCGGCGAACACTGCCCCCATCATTAGCATCCGCTTGATTCCGGTGAGAGTTGACTCGATGCGCTCTGGGGAGTACCGCTCCATCGCCGCTGGGGTCTCAGTTGCCATTGCACCCGGAGAGAGGGTAGGTTACTATAAGTAACCAACTCACCCGTGCACAGCGCTCGTCGAAGCGCTGACAAGACCATTCAATCCCCGTTGACGGTTTCTACACGGCTGCTGACGGGTCATTAGCTAGTCGGAACAGTGTATTGGATACGATTCCGGGTGGGAGAGAGTGGAAATGATACCTGCTTCCGTTGGAGTGCCGCGCGGTCTCGATATAGGCGTCATCTTCCTGATCGGGATCCTGCTGTTCGGCGCGAACAAGATCCCAGATTAGCTCGCTCTGTCCTCCGCCGACTGGCGAGTTCAAGAAGGATCGCGTGAAGAGAGCGGAAGGTGCGCGACGCCACAGCGCCAATTGAGGAGAATGTCGAGCGTGAGGAGGTCGCGGAGGCGTAACCTGCCCCCGGACCGGTCCTCGCCTAGAGGGTGGCCTCCAGCCTCTGTTCCCACACGGTGCATCCCGCTGTCCGTATCGCTTACAGTCCCGGCACGCACACGCCGGGCATGGACGCCGCCGACGCCCTCGACCGCCTCGGATTGACAGAGTATGAGGAGACCGCGCTTCGAGAGCTGTTTCGGCTGGGCCGGACAACGGCCCCAGACCTCGCGGAAGCCGCGGGCATCCCGAAGGCCCGTGTGTACGGCGTACTGGACGAACTCGCCGACCGCGGGTTCCTGAGGGTCGTTCCCGGGCGCCCGAAGGAGTACGTCGTCCGGTCGCCCGGCGAGGTGCTCGACCAGGCCTGCGAGAACCGACGACAGTCCTTTGAGTCGTTCGCGGCCGACATTGAGGCGGCCCGCGAGTCATTCACCGCGACGTTTGGCCCGGAATTCGAGCGCGCGGACGCCAACCTCACCCCGGCTGAGGAGCTATTCCACGTCGTTGACCTGGGCGACCCCTCCGAGCGGGAGACCCGCCGCATCTACCACGAGGCCGATGAGCGGGTGCGCGTGCTCACGAAGGGGTTCGACTACTTCGAGCGCGTGGAGTCGGAGCTGGAGGCGGCTCTCGAGCGTGGGGTCGAGGTTCGCGTGCTCTTTCTCTCCCCCGATCATCCGGAGTTCTCGAGGGAGAAACGTGAGCGGCTGTCCGCAGTGCTGGAGCACATCGAGGAGTACCCGGCCGTCGAGTACCGCTTCTCCCGGACCGCGATGCCATGGCGAGGGACGGTCGCGGACCCGACGATGGAGTACGACGCTGGTGAGGCCATCCTCGTCGTACAGGCCGACGAGGTGCCCAACCATCGCCGGCAGGCCGCAATCACGGACAACGGCGCGTTCGTCGCTGGATTAAACCGCTACTTCGAGCTCGTATGGGAGCACGACAGCACCGCAGACCCGTAGGTTACCGCCACTTCATTGTCCCGTAGGCGTACCCCAGGCCGACGACGCCCGTCAGCAGAAGAAGCGCGAACAGTTGTGCCACAGCGGGGTAGGACGGCTCCAGGCTTCGGAGCCGCTCGGGGAGGAACTCCCTCAGCAGCCGGGAGAGGAACTCTCCCTCCTCGCCAGCGGACTCCGGCACGAGCACGCTCATCGCCCGCTTGGAGTAGCCCTGCCAAAAGGCCCGTCGGAGCAGCCAGCCCGGCCGGGTACGGTAGCGGAACACCTTGTGAGCCACCTCCGCGTCGGGGGAGTAGTACACCCCCATCCCGTGCTCTGCTCGGAGCCGGGCACATAGCTCCGTCTCTCCGCCTTGGAGATGATTGTCTCCTTTCCGGCCGCCGATGTCGGTGTTGAACCCGTCAAGATCGAGAAATACCTCCCGTCGGAAGGAGATATTCGATCCAGGGGTGTTGCGGACCTCGCCGGGACCGTCGGCGAACCCCCGGTGGGTGACACCTACCAGCCAGTAGAACTCCTCCGGGAGGTACGCCGGTTCGCCGGCGACCCACAGCGGGGTCATCCGGCCGCCGGCAGCGACCGGCTCGCGGCCGTCGATTTGCTCCTCCTCGTAGACGCGAACTAGCTCCGCCAACCACCCTTCGTCGGCGACGGCGTCGTCGTCGATGAACGCTATCACATCTCCCTTGGCGGCGCGGGCGCCGGCGTTGCGGGCGCCCAGCAGCCCCCGGTTCTCCTGCAGTTCTAGCACCCGGACAGCCCCACTGTCGTACGCCTCGCGGGCGCGCTCGGCGATGGCCGGGCTACCGTCACTGACGATCACCACCTCGCGGTCGTCGTAGGTACCCTCAAGGACGCTGTCGACGGCCCGGCGGAGATACGGGTAGCGGTCTGTCGTGTGGGTGCAGACGACGACCGAGACGTGCATGGCGGGGGTTCGGTCGGCCAGGTAACGTGCTTTCCGGGTCGACGCGGTCATCAGCGTTGCGCGGTCCGACGGTCTTATCCCGTCTGCGCGGGTAGTATATACGGAATGACTGGCCCGGCACTCGACGTGGTTGAGTTCGTCCTCACAGCGAGGGCGTACAACGAGGACGAGTCGCTCGACGCTGGCGACCTGCCGCCGGCCTACCGGCGGGCGTTCTGGAGCACAGACGCCGTCCGGGAGGAGGTCGAGGGGCACGCTCCTCCGGGGGGGATATCGCGGCCGGTGACGGTCACCGCCGCCCGCATCACCGAGGCAACCGGTATCGAACGGCCGTGGGAAGCGGTCTCGGACCTGATGTTCACGGAGCGTGAAGAGTTCTCCGGCAGCATCTCCTTCACCGACCACGGGATGGCTGAGGAGTGGTATCTCGACCGAACGGACGCCGAGCGAGTGGGCGCCAACCCGGTGCTCGCCGCAGAGTACGGCGATGAGTTCGGCGTCTCCCACGAACAGGCCCGCCAGGACAACCGGCCGGTCCACGCCGATCGGGTGTGGATTGATTCCCTGCTGGAAGAGATGTTCGACGAGGACGACGAGGAGATGCTCGACCTCGTAGAGGTACGCGCCCCTGAGGAGGTGGAGATGACCCTTGAGGACCTGGTGCTCACTGAAGACCAGCACGACGAGATCAACAAGGTCGTCAAGGCCATCGAGCACCGCGACTATTTGGCACGAATCGGTCTACGAGAAATCGGGAAACTGCTCTTCGTCGGCCCGCCAGGAACGGGCAAGACCAGCGTCGCGCGGGCGCTGGCTCACGAGCTGGACCTCCCGTTCGTGGAGGTGAAGCTGTCGATGATCACCAGCCAGTACCTCGGGGAGACCGCCAAGAACGTCGATAAGGCCTTCGAGGTGGCCAAGCGACTGGCGCCGTGCATCTTCTTTATGGACGAGTTCGACTTCGTCGCCAAGACTCGCTCCTCCG
>CAZLOO010000216.1:0-4746 GCA_964561055.1 uncultured Halobacteriales archaeon | reverse complement strand
CCCGGAACTGGGATTTGTCTTCATCGGCCCGCTTGACCTCTCGGTGTCGCTCGGCTGCCCCGGCGAATTCGAGCATCCAGAGGTAGAGAGAGCCGTCGAGACGGTTCGGTCAAAGGCCGTGGATGCGGGTGTCCCCATCGCAGGGCTCGGGTTCGGGATGGATGATGTCAATGAAAAAGCGGCGGCCGGCTACCAGATGCTGAACCTCGGGAGTACGACCGGGGCCCTCAAGCAGACTATCACTGGCTGGCTCGATGCCTACGAAAGGAACGACGCCTGAACGGAACCGGCATCTATGCTTCAATCAGTGGAGATATTTTCGATTCCGCTGCTGAACCTCGGATTGCTCCTGGGCGCGTTTGCATTGCTTCTCGGTGGCGCGGAGATCTTCACGAATTCGGTCGAGTGGTTCGGATACCACCTCGGCGTGAGCGAGAGCGCAACCGGAAGCATCCTGGCTGCGGTCGGGACGGCATTACCCGAGACGATGATCCCCGTAATCGCTATCGCTTCGGTCCTCCTCGATCGGGGAGACCAGGCCGCCGCCGACGCGATTGGCGTCGGGGCCATTCTGGGGGCGCCGTTTATGCTTGCGACGATTGCGATGGCGCTGATCGGCGCGAGCGTGCTCTACTTCGGCAGCCGACGAGACGCCGGCCCGATTTTCGAAGCCGACGTGACTGCCCTCCGACGTGACCTCTCGTTTTTCTTCGTCGGATACACGTTCGCGGTGGTAGCCGCGTTCGTTCCATCCCGTGGGCTTCGTATTGGCATTGCCGTCGGACTCGTCGTCCTGTATGCTGTGTACGTTAGACAAACGCTTGCAGCCGGTCAACTCATCAAAGGGGGCGAGCTCGATTCGCTGCATCTCAACGGGTTGCTGACCGAGGGCGAGCGACCATTCCCAGCGCTCGGGTCGGGTGCTGTTCCTGTCACCGAGCCACCACTGTGGATGGTCGTCACACAGACTGTCTTTGCGCTCCTCGTGATCATCGCTGGAGCCCATCTGTTCGTGACCGAAGTTGAGTTCTTCTCGGCCGAAGTGCTGGACGTCCCCGCGGCGTTGATCGCGCTCCTGTTAGCACCGCTCGCCACCGAACTCCCGGAGAAGTTCAATTCCGTCATCTGGGTCAGCGAGGGCAAGGATACCCTCGCAATCGGGAATATCACGGGCGCGATGGTGTTCCAGGGAACGCTTCCTGCCACGCTCGGTATTCTGTTCACGTCGTGGGACCTCGGCGTCTCGTGGGGTACGATTGGCTTTCTCAACACGTTTTCAGCGCTCCTCGCGCTCATTGGTGGCGGGGCGGTCCTGCTGAGGACGCAGTTCATGTCCACGAATCGGATGCGCCCAATTCCATTCCTTCTCGCCGGGCTCCTCTACGCCGTGTTCATCAGTGTCGTCGTCTACCACGTCGTAATCCTCGGCGTCGCCGCCAGTCACTGAGCGATCCGGTCAGAGAAGTCATCAGGGACAAACGGCCATCTCTTATAGAGGTTTGAGCAGAATACTGGCGGTTTTAGTCACCGGATGACTCCGACAGGTGAACCCATCAAGACCCGTACTGAAACGTGTGCGTGGAGAACTGGCAGTTGATGTGGTGGTTGGCACGGTTCACAACCGAAAGCAAAAGCTAAGTCGACCACGCCCACAGTCGTTAACTAGTCAGATATCTCGAAGCTCCCTCCGGGATACGAGTACCGGCTTCCTGACAGAGCCGCTGGCTGACTGTCCAAGAAACCGTAGACTGCCACGCTTCGGGATCGACTCGCCTGGCCAACACTGGGTGGGAGACTCACGGCTTTAGCTGCGGGAGGATGTCACCGGGATGATCTACGACGGGGCGCTATTGAACGATGTATGACCTCTCGCCAGACACTGACGTCCAACACGACGAGGAGCGATGGCCAATCACGCCGTCGGTGAGGATACGTCGTCCGGAAGGCGCGCGAGCGCACGCCGGAGCAGTGGCGGCGTCATAACGGATGTGACGATGGCGACGACCACGATGACGGCATAGATGGTAGGCGTGAGGATTCCGAGGGTCAAGCCAAGAGCCGCCACGACAAGCTCCATCGCTCCGCGGGCGTTGAGGCCGATGATGAGGCAGACGGTTTCTGCTCGGGAAAGATCCGTGATCGTCGCTCCGAGTACCACGCCGAGCGTCTTTCCGAGCACGGCCACGGCGAGGGTGACTCCTGCGACCAGTAGCGTATCCAGCGTGAACAAGCCACTCAGATCAACCCGCAACCCGGCCGTCGCAAAGAAAATGGGTGCGAACAGTCCGAGCGTCACCATCTGAAACACTCGTTCCGCCGCCGCGTCGAGTCGATCACGCACGAGAACGCCTGCAAGGAACGCGCCGAGAACGGCTTCCAATCCGAGTGCGAGCGAGCCACCGGCCATCGCAAGCCCGACGACGATAACGATCGAAAACCCCGTCAACGTCGGCGAGCGAACGTATCTGGTCACATCGAAGAGCGTATCGACGATCCGGGGCCCGAGAGCAATAGCGATTCCGAGGAAGGCAGCGAGGACGAGGAGCGTTCGACCGACCGCAAACGGTTCTATCTGTCCTTCGCGAGCGATGCCAGAGACGACCGTGAGCACAATCCATCCCGCCGCATCGATAACGACAGCGACGGTCAGGGTGAGTTGGCCCACTGTCCGATCCATCGCATCGAGGTCGATAAGCACACGCACGGCGACGGGGACCGCGGAGATGCTCAGCGCCGTCGCTAAAAAGAGCGTGAACGTCAGTCGCTGCTCAGGACTGACGAGGAATCTCGCGGGGAGAAACCATCCCAAGGCCAATCCCAGAAGAAACGGGACGACGAAGGCTCCAGTAGCGAGAGCTATCGTCGGTCGAACGTAGCGGCGTACCGTCTGAACGTCGACTTCCGTTCCAGCCAATACGAGAAGGAGAATGAGTCCGAGCGACGCAAGGGCTGTCAATCGGTCGGGAATCGGGACGATGATAGCCGTGACGGTTGGGGCGACGAGACCGAGAAGCGAGGGGCCAAGCACCAACCCGGTGAGGAGTTCACCGACGACCGGTGCGAACCCGAGTCGATCAGCTACCGCTCCAAGCGTATGGGCAACGGTCAAAACGAGCGTCAATCCGGCGAGAAACGGAAGCAGCAGGTCCGACTCAACGGCCATGCGTGTATTCCTCTTCCCGTGGTTAATTAATCACGAAGGACGTCGCTACGGAATCCTCGAATGTGCCGTCGGTGAAAACCGTCACCCGTCCCTCCTCTTCACTAAGTGTGATCGCCGCGATCACCTCCTTGCGGGTGGAGGTTTCCAGCGCGCTCATGTGGCGGGCACCCATCCATCCTGCATAGGGAAGATCCCCGTTTCGTCGGCATTCAGCCGGAGAGAGTTGCTTGATTCGGACCATTTTCTCCTCAATCGTGCCGTCGCGGTGAACGATAACTGCGCCATCGCAGGACAACGCAACCTTCTGTGCGGTCTCAAGAAGCAGATCGGTCTCAGCAAAGACAGTCGGACAGTCCTCAACCGGCCAGCGGTTCGTCCCCATGGGAGTCGCAAATTCAGCCATAGAGTCATCTTCAAGGACGAAATAGAGCCCAGGGCCACGGGCGTACGGATCATCCCATCGCTCGAACCCGAGGCTGATGTCCTTGAGGCACTCTTCGATCCGGTCGAGTATTGCGTCGATGTCTCTTGCATCAGATTTCGGCTCCGGGATCACAGAACTATGGATGGGATCAATCATTCCATTCAGACCACCTACGGCTGGCGGAGGAATAGTAACCCCGAATTTCCGGATAAAACCGTGTTCTGATTAACCGGGTGACCCGGTGGCAGAGGGATCGAGTTACCCGGATACTCAAAAACATGATGAGAGTGAACACGTTGTGGGTTAACACTCGCGGTCTCACAGCGGTGCTCGGGGCGGGGGGAATCGCTGGACTCGATAATGATATCGTAATATAACTTGGCATTCTTGCCACTGTTATGTTCATTCTGTAAACTCACTCCAACTGCGGTCCGTGATAGAGTTACGAGCGCATCCTCCCGGTCTTCAGGCAGGAGTTGAGCGACACACGGCTCGTTTGTCCCGGCAAATTGACGTCTGTGGTCCCTGTGCAGACGGGTGCCACGGAGTCGGTGAGAGCCGATCCTGAACTGCAAGGGCCGGTGACCGAGCGGGTCGGTCACGCGGTGATGTCATGGATACCGATGGAGGTTCAGTGGCCAGGCCATAGTCCTCTACGGGGAACACACGAGCGTTCCCCCGGTGTGTCGTCGGGGTCCCGAGTGTGGGGTGGAACCAAACAGCGGCGACTCCCCAGCTCCGGTGGTCGAAGTCCCGCGGCTGGAGTCGCGAGAGGCGGTCAAGAGCCGTGATACACACTCTAACACTCAGTCAGTATTTCCACACTACTGATACCAAGTTCAGAGGTGGAACAAGCATAACCGTCCAGCGCCCCTCCGAATAGAGAGACTCATGGATATCTCAGAGATTCTTTCGACGGAGTTCACCGAGTTCGACATCGGGACGCCGCTCTCAAAGATCGCCGGGGCGTTCGAGAATCAGGAACTTGACGCCGTCATCGTAACGGATGGCGACGAGTATCGCGGTATCGTGAGCCGCCGACAGCTGGCGTCCTCGTCCAACCAGCCGTCCGCGAAGGTCGGCTCACAGGTACAGCACGTCCCAACTGTCGACCGCACCGAGGACGTCCGCGAGGTCGCCCGACTCATGATCGGGAGCG
>CAZLOO010000215.1:0-4761 GCA_964561055.1 uncultured Halobacteriales archaeon | reverse complement strand
GCCCACCAGGCGAACGTCCTGGAGGCCGCGGGCGCGGCGGTGGAGGTGCTCGACGACGTCAGCGAAGAGAGCGTCGCGACGGCCGCCGAGCGGGCCGACGGCCTCATCGTGGACGCGTACACCCCGGTAACGGAGGCGGTGCTATCCGGGAGCGACCGCCTGAAGGTCGTCGGTCGGGCCGGCATCGGCGTAGATAACATCGACGTTGACGCCGCCGCCGAGCACGGCGTCACCGTGGTGAACGTCCCCCACTACTGTCTGGACGAGGTGGCAACCCACGCGCTGTCCCTGCTTCTGGCCTGCGTGCGGGCGGTGCCACAGCATGACCGCGCAGTGAAGTCCGGCACTTGGGACTGGCAGACCCAGCAGCCGCTGTACCGGATGGACGGGCGTACCTTAGGGCTGGTCGGATTCGGCTCCATCGCCCGGCGGCTGGCCGCGAAGCTCCGGACGTTCGGGGTGGACGTCATCGCCACCGACCCGCACGTGTCGGCGGCGAGAATGGACGACTACGGTGTCGAGAAGGTCGAGTTCGAGGCGCTGCTGGACCGGGTGGACTACCTCTCCGTGCACGTACCGCTGTACGAGGGGAGCCGCCACCTCCTCTCGACCGCGGAGTTCGAGCGCATGGCCAACCACGCCGTACTCGTCAACACCGCACGCGGTCCGGTCGTCGACGAGGCGGCGCTGGTCGAGGCGCTGAAGGACGGCGAGATCGCCCGCGCAGGGCTCGACGTCCTCGAAGACGAGCCGCCTGCGTCGGACAACCCCCTACTCGACCGGGAGGACGTGGTGCTCACGCCGCACACGGGGTGGTACTCCGAGGAGAGCCGGGACGACCTCTCGGAGAGTGTCGCCGGCGGCGTCGCAGCCGTTCTGCAAGGTGAGACTCCCGAGGGCGCGCTCGACCCGGGGACGCCCTGGCTCTGAGGAGAGCGGCGCCCCGGTCCGGCGCCGACCACAGGGAGACGGTTCCTCCAGGTCCCAGCCGACCGCCTCCTCGTAAGCGCTCGCCGCCCGGAGCACCGTCGCGTTGTCGAAGCGTTCGCCGACGAACATCAGCCCGACCGGCAATTCCCGGCTGGTGCCGGCCGGCATCGATATCGCGGGGGAGCGGTGACGTCGAACGGCGCCGTGATCGCCAACACGGTCAGCGCCCAATCGACGGCCGCCAGTCGGGTGAACTCCGCCACCTTCCGGTGGGCGGTCTGCGGCGTGGTCGGCTTCACCAGCACGTCCGCGAGCGCCTCGTCGGAGGCCGCCGTCAGCTCGCGCGTATCTCCTCGGGGGTCGGGGGCTGGACGTTGGGAGGTATCTCGGACGTGGTGCGCCCGGAACGCTCGGCCGAGTGGATAAAACTCTGCTCATCGCTCGGGTACCGGATACGAACGGTCCGGGGCGTGCCGCCCTCAGGCGGCGCCGGGGGCATGGTGCTCCAGCAGCCCCACGAGCCGCTCGGCGGGCTGGAACCTCTCGTCCAGCCGGGCCGCTTCCTCGCCGTCCCGCAGCACGACCAGCGTCGGCGCCTTTCGGACATCGTACTCCACAGCGAGTTGGGGGACGACCGTGGCATCGGCGATAGCGACCACCCCGGGCGCGGCCCGGGCGACGTTGCCTAACACCGGCTCCATCGAGGCACAGATGCCACAGCCGGGAGTGACGAACTCCAGGAGGACCAGCGGCTCCTCAAGGAGTTCCTCGTACGTTTCCCAGGAGCCGACGGTCACCGGCCGCCGGGCCTCCTCTGTCGGCGCCTCCTCGCGATCACTCACCTCCGAACATTGACGCTCGACGGGCAAGAGGCTGGTTGTCCTCGCGCGTCTGCCAGGTGGTTGGGAAGGCGGGGTGACATCGGCGTCACCCCCTGACACCGGGGTTCGGGAGCGGTTAACCGGATGGCGGCGGTAGGGAAGAACGTTACAGACATCATATGTCTCAACAGAAATCAGACTACGCGGACGACGCGAAGATAGACGCAGCGCTCGATGAGCTCCCTGACGAGGAGACTATCGAGGAGGCCGTCGCGGGCCTCGAGGCAAGCGGCTTCGAGGTTGAGGTCGTGGACACCGCCGAAGAGGCCCTTGAGGCCATCAAGGAGCGAATCCCGGCCGGCGCGTCCGTGATGAACGGCCACTCGACGACCCTAGAGGAGATCGGGTTCACAGAGTACCTCTCGGAAGGCGACCACGGGTGGGAGAGCCTCCCCGAGGCGATCCGGACCATCGACGACGACGCGGAGCGCCAAGCCGCCCGACGGGAGTCACAGACCGCGGATTACTTCCTCGGGGGTATCAACGCCGTCGCGGCGACCGGGGAACTGGTCGCGGCCGACCGGTCGGGAAGCCGCATCGGCGCCTATCCCTTCGCCGCGGGCAACGTCGTCATCGTCAGTGGGATTAACAAGATCGTTCCGACCCTGGAGGACGCGCTCGAGCGGCTGGAGTCGGTCGCCTACCCGCTGGAGAACGAGCGCGCAAAGGAGGCGTACGGAGTCGACTCGGCCATTGCCAAGCAGCTAATCTTCCGCCAGGAACTGGAGGAGGGGCGCACGACGGTCGTGCTCGTGCGCGACCGGCTGGGGTACTGAGCTCACCTCACCAACGGTCGCCCACTGCAGGCGCGCCGAGAGCACGTTCGCCGCCGCAGTACCACCGCCCGAGCAGCCAGCGTGCACCACGGGTCAGCCCCGGGCGACAAAAAGGCGACTCCACCGGAAGCGGGGATAGGCAGTCGCCGGTCAGGGCGTCCTGGCTGGCTGTACAGCTGTACGGGCCGAGCGCCAGCCCGAACGGCCCTTCGGCGTCGGCCGTCCGCTGGCCGAGAGTCGTGGCGATGACCTCTTGATAGGCGCACTCTTCGGACTCGCTAGCGGAATCGATCGCCGGGCGCGGACCGTCAGCCTTGTTGGCGCGTTGGCCGTCGTGAGCGCCAGATGCCCTTCCCGAACCACCCTGACAAGCACCGCGCAGAGGCGGTCGTCACCCCGGAGCAGTCCGCCGAGTACGCCCGGCCGGAGGCAACCAACCCGCCCGAAGCGGTGGTGCTGTGCTACAGCCGCGGGCTGATGGAGTACCTCATCGACCGCTATGACGGCCGGACCGTCGAGGAGTACTACGGCGACCTCTACGTGTTCGAGGACACCGCTCTCGGCGTAGTCGGGAACTTCGGCATCGGCGCGCCGGTGACGGCGATGGTGATGGAGGACCTGATCGCCGACGGCGTCGAGACGTTCCTCTCGGTTGGGTTCGCGGGCTCTCTCAGCGAGGACGTCGGGATGGGGGAGGTAGTCGTCGCCGAAGAGGCTATCCGCGACGAAGGCACCTCGCATCACTACCTCGACTCCGAGCGGGACGTCCGTGCCAGCGAGTCACTGGTGGCTACTGCCCGCGAAACCCTTCGCGAGCGCGACGAGCAGTTCCACGTCGCCCCGACGTGGACGACCGACGCCATCTACCGGGAGACCGAACCGGAGATCGAGCGCTACGCCGCGGAGGGGGTGCTGACCGTGGAGATGGAAGCCGCCGCAACCTTCGCGGTGGCCGCCCATCGGGGGGTCGAGGCTGGCGCGATGTTCGTCGCGAGCGACTATCTCGGCACGGGGGAGTGGGAGCCGCGGTTCCGCGAGGCAGAGGAGCACCTCCATCGGCTGGGAGACACGGCGAGGGCGACGCTCGCAACCCACCTGCAGTGAGCCGACTGTTGGGTCCTCCCGACGATACCCGCCCGAGAGCGGAGATCGCCCACGAAGGAGGATCGGCGTATCCACACTCGACCGGGAGAGAACCGGACGCGCGGAGACCCGGATACGTGTGAAGGGCCGAAGCGGAGGACCGTTACCTCGCGACGGAGGCCGCGATCGCGGTGCCGCCGAGGCCGACGGTCGCCAGGCCAGCGGCGGGGACGGCCGCCGCCAGCAGCGCGATGGCTATTGCGACCGCGGCCGCCACGGCGGGGACCAGTGCGTCCCGTGTGTGATCGTGAGGGGCTGTGGCGTCGGCAACCGGCGCGCGTGTGCCGTGCATCGTGTCTCTACACAGTGGCGGCACCGACATAACTGTAATCTGAATTGTATTTTTGTGGCTCACGTTACTGAAGCTCGCTTCAGGAGCGGCCCGTTTAGACGGTATATCCGGTCGCGATGGAGGAATCGATCGAGGCGTCCTGGACGACCAGGGAGGGGCGCAGCGACTGCGGCACGGGGACGGTACACGCGGTGTCGGTAGGGGTCCGCGCGGAGAGCGATGAGGAGGAGAACACGGCGTTCTCCTGGGAGCCGTGCAGGCCCACCCTCTCTCGGGTGTGTGGGGACGAGACGGCGCTGCGGACGAACAACCCCCGGGCTTAGAGATCGGCCGCCGTTTCGAGGGTGCCGAGCACGTCCGAGACGAGGTCGGAGTCGTAGCTCCAGAAGCCGACAAAGCCGTCCTCGCGCTCGCGGGCAACCAGCACGCACGCCTGGCTCTCGTCGGGGCCGCCGTCGAAGGCGACACACCAGAACGGCGCCAGACGATCTTCGATGTCCGGATGATACGTGAGATTCTCCACCGCGGGCCGCATCCAGTCCGGTTCGCCGTAGACGTGGACCTCGAGGTCGCTCCCCGCGATGAGATGGCCGTAAACCTCCGCCTGCGAGGCGAACGCTGATAGCGACTGGAAGCAGACCCGGAGGACGCCGCTGCCGACCCGGTGGGCGCGGTCCTCGATCTCCCGGCTGGTCGCCAGTAGCTGCCGGCGATCCAGCCCGGTGAACAGCGTCTCCTC
>CAZLOO010000214.1:0-4762 GCA_964561055.1 uncultured Halobacteriales archaeon | reverse complement strand
CTCCGAGACGGTTACCGGGAGATAGGGCAAGGCTGTCCTCTCCTACCCACGCAGGTGAAACGAGTGCGGTTCGTGACCGACATACAGCAGCAGTTGACCTCCTCCCACGGCTGAGGCCCTGGGGATTCACCCCGTCCTTTCTATGACGTCGCCCAACGTCTATGTAGACTTTCACAACTTGATTTGAATATATAATATATGTATCTGAGGCGTGCTAGCTTCCGTATGCCATCTTAATCGGTTTATCAGATTATTACTTTTAGATTTAACAAATTCGCTTGCTTTCTGGTTCGGGCTCGGTTTGACTTCCCGAATCGAGTTGATTCCGTGTCGACATCGGATCACGCCGCCGCCCAACGGCGCCCACACCTCTTCCCGGGCGTTCGATAATCGGAGGCGGTCGTTGTTCTCAGTCGGAAGCAATCCCGTCGAACATATTTGCCTGCTACGATGCCGCAACCATCGTGCTGAATGCAGAGCAGACGTGTTTCGAATCGTTGTTAGCAGAACTGATTGTCCGTCCCATCGCTCGTTGGAGCAGCGACCGGGCTATCAACGCCCAGACCTGGGAACACCAGGCGAAACGTTGCCTCGACACTAGAAGACATCCACGACCGAGTTTAAATCGGCGTCCGTGACGTCTCCTTCTCGGTACAGGCGTGGCCCGTTGGCGAGGTCAACGATAGTGGTCGCCTGGGTGGCTGCCTCGGGAGGATCCTCGGCAATGATAAGATCAACCTGATCGCCGACGTGCTCGCATGCCAACTCAAGATCGATGAGGGTGTCATCATCGACTGTCCCCGAGCGGTTCGCCGAGGTCATCGCTAGCGGCCCGTCGAGATTGCCCATCATTTCACGCCACGTCGGATTCCTAATACAGCCGATCGAGACGGTTCCTTCGAGCTGGACACGCTCGTGGGGAACGTGCTCAGTAGCCTCAACAATCAAAAATACTGGCCCGGGCCAGAAGGCCTCAATCAGTTGTTCGGCGATTCCTGCCTCATCCGAGCGACCGTATCGTCGCCAATCGGCTGGGTCATGGACGAACAGGACGAGGGGTTTCTCACGGGGACGGTTCTTAATCTCGTAGACCCGATCGATCGCTCCTTTGTCGTACGGATCGACTCCCAGAGCCATGTTCGTGTCGCTCGGAGAGAGTACCACTCCTCCGCTGCGGATGCAGGTAGCTGCTCGGCGGAGATTTTCCGACGTCGGGTTGAGCATTGGCGTCGGCATTAGTGTATCATCCAGGCTGGGACGCGCTCGTTCAGCTAAAATGACCCCGTTAATGATTAATACTATGCGCTCGGCCCGGCAAGCATGCGAGATTGGATTCGGGTAGAGGACACTCCGATGCCGGACGGGGGATTAGCGAGGTCAGCGTCGTCACGCTGCTGTGGGTTAATGTCGCCGCTCGCGGAGGCGATGTGTGTACTTAGTATGTGATCGACCGCCTCGAGAGTATCCCGGTACTCGTGTTTATGCGCGCCAGGCGCCCCGGCCTGAACCCGTGAGGTGGGCACGCTGTCGCTACCGCTGTACCGGACACAACCTCCGTATTCAGACCGGCGGCTGAAACCCATCAGCGTATGAGGGTTTCGACAAGGCTGGCTCGGTTGATATCTGGGGGCGTGCTGGATACAGTGCGCCAGTCGTGCAGATGACTCGGGCCGGGGCGCCGCTCGACATCGTCGAGAAACGGGTCTCCATGGCAGGCGATTGGCCTCACCTGCGGGGGCTTCCGGGCCGCCCGGTCGTCCGTTCGGTGCGCTCCCGGACGGTGACGGGGACGTCTCCGGCCGGCTGGGTCGACATTCGCGGGGCCAGTTCGAGGGGCTCCTCCGGGTCCAACCGGTAGCGGCGTCCGATGGTCGCGAGCACGAGGTGGGCCTCCAGCAGCGCGAACTGGCGGCCGATACAGGTCCGGGGGCCGGCGCCGAACGGGACGTAGGCGTACCCCTTCGACCCCGGGCTGGCCTCGTGCCAGCGATCAGGCCGGAACGTGGACGGCTCGCTGTAGAACCGTCCGTCGCGGTGGACGCTGTGAAGCGCGAGATGTGTTTGTGTTCCCTCGGGGAGGTGATAGCCACCGAGTTCAACGTCACGCGTCGTGATTCGCGGAATCGTGTGCGCCGGCGGGTAGAGCCGCAACGCCTCCCGAACCACCCGTTCGGTCACCGTCAGGTCGGCGACGGTCCCGCGGGTCGGCCGATCGCCCTCAAGGACGGCGTCAAGCTCCTCGTGGAACGCCCGCCGGACAGGCGGAGCGGATCCGAGCTCGTAGAGCGTGTACGTGAGCGCCAGTGCGGTCGTCTCGTGGCCCGCAAACAGGAACGTCACCAGCTGGTCGACAATCTCCTGCTCGGACATCGGCGCCTCGTCACTCGCCCGCAGCCCCGCGAGCAGCGACAGCAGGTCGTCGCCGCGCCGGTCGGGGTCGGCGCGGTCCGCGAGCAGCCCTCGCAGCTCCGTCCGGAGGGTCGCCCTGTGGCGGCGGAACCGCCGGCGTGCGGGCACTGGAACCCACTGGGGAAGGGCGAGCGACGCCGGCGTAAAGTAACTGTTGAGCCCCGCGACAGCCTCCCGGAGGGCGGGGTCCTCGCCGGGATAGAGCCGACGGTCGAGCAGCGTCTCGAAGATGATCTCGAGCGTGAGCGCCGTCATCTCCTCAAGCAGCGAGCGCGTCTCCCCAGCCGTCCAGCGGTCGATTCGCCGCTCGGTCGCGGCGACCATCGTCCCGGCGTACGACCGGATCCGTTCAGGATAGAAGAACTCCCCCAGCAGCGCCCGCTGGGTCTCCCACTGCTCGCCGTTGACCGACAGCAGCCCGTCGCCCAAGGCGACCCGGAACACCTCGCTCTTGTCGAATGCCTCGCGGTCGGTGGCGAGGACCCGCTCGAACTCGTCGGGATGTGTGAGGTAACACACCTCCCCGAGCCCGAGCAGCTCGGTCATGAACACGTCGCCATAGTCCCTGCGAGCGTCCCTAATGAACTGGAACCGGTCGTCAATGAATCCGGCCGTGTTCCCGACGAGCGGCAACCCGTCGGGCGATGGCGGCTCCGAGGGCATACCTCCGTATGGACACGGCTGACACGGTCGGGTAAAGCTGTCGTACATCGACGGCCGCCGGGAACGGACGCCCCCCATCGCCATACACCACCGCTCCCGGCAGCGCGGTCAAGCCGTGAGTACCCCGAGTCCACCCGGCTCGTCGCAGTACGAACTCTCCCGAGGAGGCCGACCGCTTGCGCGTGAACGATCTTATCATCGCTCAACAGGCCCCTTTGAGGACACCGTCCTCGTCGGTGACGTTGAGGTCCGCAGTGCCGGGGACGCCACGACGAATATTGACGGCTCAGTTGGACAGCGACAGCGCCACGGGGTCATCGTGTTGCGACCGGAAGCCCTCCAGAGACCGTTGCGGCGTCCGCACCGATGTCGAGACACTCGGACGCTTTCGGCCGTCCCGGCCGATACTCAAGAGAGGTCGACACCGTCCGTCGGTAGTGTCCGCGGCCCCGGGTACAGACCGGTATCACAACAGTATTCGGTCAACCGGACCAACGCACCGACACGGCATCGTTCCGACGGCCGTACAAGTCAAATGAGTATCCTGTCCCGCAATCCCGCATGCTGAGAGACCGACTCGGCGTTGACCCCCAAGTGCTAGCGCTCGCGCTGGCCCGCATGTCCGAGTCGGTCGGCAACTCCTTTCTCATCGTCGTCCTGCCGCTGTTCATCGCCAGCGACTTCCTCACCGGCAACAGCTTCGGCCTGACCGAAGTGTTCATTACAGGGCTCGTACTCTCGATTTTCGGCTTTGTCAACAGTCCCCTCCAGCCCTTTACCGGACGGCTATCCGACCGGACCGGGCGGCGCAAGGTGTTTGTCCTGTTCGGACTGGTCCTCATCGCGGCGGCGAGCTTCTCCTACTCGCTGGCATCGACGTACTGGCACCTGATAGGCCTTCGCGTCCTCCAGGGGGTCGCCGGCGCGTTCATTATCCCGACGACGGTCGCGCTGGTCAACGACCTCGCCGAGGAGGAGAACCGCGGCGGCAATATGGGGACGTACAACACGTTCCGCCTGGTCGGGTTTGGCGTCGGCCCGATCGCTGCCGGCGGCGTCATCGCTGCCGGCCCGTACTCGCTTCCGCTCCCCTCGGCAGCGGGAACGCTCTCGATGACGGGGTTCGACGCCGCTTTCTACTTGGCCGCCTCGACTGCCACGCTGGCATTCATTCTCGTGCTGGTTCTCATCCGCGATCCGGATGTCGACACCGACGGGCCCGTCCGATCGGACCCGAAGGGGATCGCGGTTCTCGACCGGACTGGCGACCAGTTGCTCGACCCCGTGTTCGCGCTTGGAGTCGTCTCTTTTTTTATGGCCGTCGGCATTGCGGTGTTTGCCACGCTCGGGGAGATCGTCAACGTCGAACTCGGACAAGGCCCCGAGATGTTTGGCCTCCAGTTCGCGGCGTTCATCCTCGCCCAGGTACTGCTGCAAGCGCCAATCGGGCGGGCAACCGACTTTTACGGCCGAAAGTTGTTCATCCTCGTCGGGACGGTGCTACTGGTGCCGACCACGCTTGTCCAGGGACTCATCCCCGACGCCACGCTCCTCTCGGGCGTCATCTCGGGGTCGTGGTTCATGTTTCTCGCGCGGTTCCTCCAAGGGGTCGCCGGAGCGATGGTGTTTGCCCCTGCGCTGGCGCTGGCAGGTGACATCGCCCGCGATGGACAGTCCGGGTCGACGCTGT
>CAZLOO010000213.1:3998-4778 GCA_964561055.1 uncultured Halobacteriales archaeon | reverse complement strand
GGTGTCGCACACTCGGGTTCGCCGTCCCGTCGTCGCTCCCTGACGGGCGCTCTGGGCGGGGACTGGAGTGCGCAGGTGTCCTACGCGGCCCAGCGTCTTAACAGCCCGGTCAGACGGCGTACTCGTTCTCGGTGATCTGGACGTAGCCACCGTTCCGGTAGCCGAACTTCCGGCGCCGGTAGTCCGCGAAGTAGCGCAACCCCTGCAGGCCGGCGCCGACGGCGTCCTTGGGCTGGAAGCCGCCGGCGTCCATGATGCGGTTGATCAGCCCGAACAGGTCGTCCCAGTCGGAAGGGCCGTACCCGTGAACCATGTCCGCGAACACGACGTTACGGAGCACCTCGTCGCCGATGGCCCGTTTCCACTCGCTGTTGTACGCCCGGAGCGCGCCCAGGCCGGCGAGGCGCCCGGCGATCTTCCCGGAGCGTACCGCGACGTGGTCGCCGCCCTCGTGGAAGGCGCTGGTGGTGCCCATCGCCCCACCGACGACCGCGACGTTCGCGCGCGTCGGGGAGTCGATTGGACGGGTCGAGGAGATGGGGTAGGTCTCCGTGCCGCCCTTCTTTCCACGGTCCTCGACCAGTGGGAAGTCCTCGATATCGTACGCCGGGAACTCCTGTTCCAGCAGGCGCTGGAGGTACACCTTCCCGGGGGGCACGCGCTCGTCCTCGGGCCGGAGGAGGCTATAGGCGTCCCGGTTGACCACCTCGTCAAGATCAAGCGCGATTGGCATCGTCAGCCCCACGCGGGCGACGGTATCATCGTTGGGGAACACCCACG
>CAZLOO010000213.1:0-3988 GCA_964561055.1 uncultured Halobacteriales archaeon | reverse complement strand
GAGTTGGCACGCCCACGGGTAGGCGGTGTGACCCGGCATCGCACCCCACCAGAACTCGATGGTCTCCGGGTCGAATAGCTCCTCTGGGAACCGGCGGTGCTCCTGGTAGGCGATATGGTTCGCGCGGGGCGCGGACATCCGGTCGGCGGCCCTCTCCGGGAGGAACCGCTCGAGCACTTGGCCGGTGACGGTCCGCTGGGGACCGTCCGCGAGAATCAGGTACTCGGCGACTAGCTCTTCCCCGCTCCGGAGGGTGAGGTGGTGCTCGTACCCCCCGCCCCTGTGCCGTGGCTCCACCGAGCGGACAGCCGTGCCGATTCGGAGACTGGCTCCGGCGTCGCGGGCGCGCTCGGTCAACCAATCGTCAAAGGCGGCGCGGTCGAAGGTAAACCCGAAGTTGGGGTATGAGGACTCCATTCGGGTGGAGCGAAGCTCCACCGTCTCCGTGGGGCCGTTGAACGTCGCGCCCGATAGTTCCCGGCACTTGACCGACTCCGGTATCGGCTCGTCGAAGTCCATCATGTCCACCCAGTAGTCAAGCATCCCGGCGGCGTCCGTCGAGTCCGGCCCCGGCTCCTCCCGGTCAGACCGGGGGACCCCCTTCTCGAACAGGCGGACCTCGGCCCCCTCGAGAGCGGCTGACCGCGCGGCCGACGTGCCGGCTGGGCCGCCGCCGACGACGACCACGTCCACTCGCTGCATACCTCTATCCAGGGGAGGCGACCTGTATAAACGGACCGTCACGCGCCCGACCAATTGTCCGACTGTCGTGAAGTTCCGGAGGCGACAGGTCTGCCAGGCGATCGACCCCCGGACGGGGGCCGGTGCAGTAGTCCGGGCAGTGAAAATATCCATTACTTAATTACATCGGCGAGAGACCGCTTCGCCCGTTCCGTGGGGACGGGAGGGTCAGTGGGCTTGGCGAGTCGCCTTGAGGCCTACGCAAGGGGGCCATCGCCTCTGCGTCTGCCGCTTCTAGGCTCGGCTTCCCGATGGCGCTCTCGAGCGTGCTGACCGTCGTCACCGCTGCCTCCGGACGCGTCTGTGCGTCGCTGACTTTGGGACTTGCGCGCTCGTCACCGCGGCGTTCGCGATGGTCTACCCCAGCCAGTGAAGGCTGTCTGGAGCACGCGATCCAACGCTGGAGGTCGTGAGCGTCTACCGCGCGGGGATAGCGCCGTTGGTGGCGGCGGTGTGGGGGGACAGGGGTCGCCGGCGCCGCGCCGAGTTCTCCCGTCGCGCCGGACAAACAGTACGGCGGCTTCCGGTTCGACGCCGGCGACAACGAGAACTGAGCCGTGCCGATGGGGGGACTTATGCCGACGCGCTCGCTGTGGTGACGTATGAGTCAGCAGACCCCACGGGAGAGCGGGGAGTCGGAGAAGCCGGAAGGGTTGCGCAGCCGCGAGGTTACCGAGGGGCCGGAGCGAGCACCACACCGGGCGATGTTTCGGGCGATGGGATTCGACGACGAGGACCTCTCCTCTCCGATGGTGGGAGTTGCTAACCCCGCAGCGGACATCACACCCTGTAACGTCCACCTAGATGACGTCGCCGGCGCGGCAATCGACGGTATCGACGACGCCGACGGGATGCCCATTGAGTTCGGCACGGTGACGGTGAGCGACGCCATCTCGATGGGGACCGAAGGGATGCGCGCCTCGCTGATCAGCCGGGAGCTGATCGCTGACTCCGTCGAGCTCGTCTCCTTTGCCGAGCGAATGGACGCGCTGGTGACCGTTGCGGGCTGTGACAAGAATCTCCCCGGGATGATGATGGCCGCGGTCCGAACGGACCTGCCGTCGGTGTTCCTCTACGGCGGCTCCATCATGCCCGGCGAGCACGACGGCCGGGACGTCACGATTCAGAACGTGTTCGAAGGGGTCGGCGCCGTCGCTCACGGGGACATGACCGAGGAGGAGCTGGACGACCTGGAGCGCCACGCCTGCCCAGGGGCAGGCTCCTGTGGTGGGATGTTCACCGCCAACACGATGGCATCCATCAGCGAGGCGATCGGCCTCGCGCCGCTGGGCAGTGCCAGCCCGCCCGCCGAGAGCGAGGGCCGCTACGTCACCGCCGAGGAGGCCGGTGAGTTGGCCCTGGAGTGTGTCCGCGAGGATCGCCGCCCTAGCGACATCCTCACGAAGGAGAGCTTCGAGAACGCCATCGCGGTGCAAGTGGCGCTCGGCGGCTCCACGAACGGAGTGCTCCACCTGCCGGCGTTAGCCGCCGAGGCGGGTATCGACCTCTCCATCGACGAGTTCGACCGCATCTCCCGGCGCACGCCAAAGATCGCCGACCTCCAGCCCGGTGGCGAGCGCGTAATGAACGACCTCCACGAGATCGGTGGCGTGCCGGTCGTCATCCGCCGGCTGCTCAACGCGGGGCTCATCCACGGGGACGCGATGACCGTTACCGGGCGCACTATCGCTGAGGAACTGGAGGCGATGGACCTTCCCAAGGACGAGGAGATAGAGGTCGACTTCCTCCACACCGTCGAGGACCCTATCCACGAGGAGGGTGCTATCAAGATCCTAAAGGGGAACCTCGCGCCCGACGGCGCCGTACTGAAGGTGACCGGCGGGGACAACTACCACCACGAGGGTCCCGCGCGGGTGTTCGAGAACGAGGAGGATGCGATGGCGTATGTTCAAGAGGGGAGCCTCCAGTCCGGGGACGTCATCGTCATCCGTAATGAGGGGCCCCGCGGCGGGCCTGGGATGCGCGAGATGCTGGGCGTGACGGCTGCGGTCGTCGGCCAGGGCCATGAGGACGACGTCGCGCTGGTGACGGACGGCCGCTTCTCCGGGGCCACACGGGGACCGATGATCGGCCACGTCGCGCCGGAAGCGTTCGTCGGCGGTCCCATCGGCGCGGTTGAGAACGGCGACACGGTGACCGTGGACATTCCGGACCGGGAGCTGTCCGTGGACTTGTCCGAGGAGGAGCTGGCAGAGCGTATCGAAAGACGGGATCCGCCGAAGCCGGCCTACACCTCGGGCGTGCTCGCGAAGTACGGCCAGGCGTTCGGCTCGGCCGCCGAGGGCGCGGTGACCAACCCCGGCGCGAAGTCCGACTGAGCGGCGGTAGCGGCTCGCTCCGGGGAGAAATGTCAGTCCAACGGCCAAAAGCTTAAATTAGTCCAACATTTAGGACCTCTTGGCGTCGTCGATACACCCCCCACACGACGCCAAACCGGCTGGCGGGCTTCGTTACGTCCGCCTCCCATCCCCCCCTCGCTCGGTGTCCCGCGCCGCCCCTTCGGCACGTGGGGCGGCGCGGCACGCCTTCTCGACACTCCTCGACCGTTGGCCCGTAGGTAGCCGAACACCACTGGCTGGAAACCGAACACGGGGGGCCCGAATCGCCGGTGTGGAAGCTCCGGCCCGGCACGCATTTGATCGGCTGAAACCACACGAAGGGGGTTTAGACAGGCGTGCAGTAGCCCGCCCCGTGTGGGGTGACACTCGCGGCGTCTCGTCGGTGATCGCGACGGTGCTCATGGTTGCGGTGGTGGTCATCGCGGCCGTCGCCGGGGCGTACGCGCTCAGGATCGGCAACGAGCAGGCAGCAGCGCTCCCGGTGACGGTGTCGCACTCGACCGTTCCCGACGGTAGTGAGCGGACTGTCACGGTGACGGTCGATCCGGCGGCGGGGCCACAAACTCCCCCTCGTCATCGAACTCGATGGGTGCTGGTTCGCTGACAACCCGTAGGTCGTCTCGGTTGCGAGCAGCCTCGACCAATGCGGTTGAGGCGTAACACTGCTTCAACCGCATCGTGTCCGTCACCCGGAGGACGCGGGCCTCCTCGCCGGGAGCGGGACCGATGGTCCCCAGCGAGGCCAGCAGTCCCGCACGGTCGTTCTCGACGACAGGTGGCAACCGCACCCCTCGCACGGTGCTGGCCGTGATGGCGTTGATCAGCGACTTCGACCAGTCGAGCCCAGCCAGTACGTCGGTGTGGGCGACGTCGGCCTGGCCCATCCC
>CAZLOO010000212.1:0-4786 GCA_964561055.1 uncultured Halobacteriales archaeon | reverse complement strand
ACCCGCCTCGTGTGGGGGTACGGGCTGGCCGCCGGGGCGATGGTCACCAGCGCGGCGCTGTTTCTCGTCCCGCAGGCCATCGGCTACACCGCCGCCGTCGGCGGCGGCGGGGTCGCCATCGGCCTGCTGGCGGGGTACGCCGCCCACACGGTCGGCCACCGGCTGGTCCACGTGGACACCCCCTTCGACGCGACGGCCGCCCAGATCAGCCTCCACGCGCTCGCCGCGGGCGCCATCATCGGCCTCACCTACGCCGCCCTCCCGGGGCTATCGCTGGTGCTCGGGCTCGCTATCGTCTCGCACAAGGGTCCCGTCGGCTATGCTGCCGCCCGCCGGCTCCGCCGGGCCGGCAAACCAGTCTCCGTGCTGCTGGTGCCGGCCACCGGAGTCGGCCTGACGGCCCTACCGGCTGCGCTGGCGCCGCTGCCGGTCTCTCCGGTGTTCTCGGCAGCGCTGTTTGGCTTCGCCGCCGGCGTGTTCCTCCACGTGGCGATGGACTTTCTGCCGCGCTGTGAGGCTGGCAGCGAAGTTGCGGAGCTCGTTGGGGACACGGAGACCGCGGACGTCCACTCCGCCCTCGATCGGCTCCGGCTCCACGCCGTCGGCTCGACCGCGCTGGGCGCCGCCGTCGTTCTCCTCGCGCGGGCGCTGCTCGCCTAGAGTTCCACCTTCGTCGTCGGATCCGACAACTCCCACAGCAGCTCCGGCAGGAACGCGTCTAGATGGTCGATCACCCGCCGCTCGGAGACGTTCAGTCCCTCGCAGTGCTCGTGGGCATCCTCGCGCACCGTTACGTGGATATCGCCGCCCTCGACGTAGACCTCTAAGGGAAACACGGAACATCGGGCTGGCTTCCAGTCGTGTTCGGCGTGGAGCGCACATAGCCCGTCGTCGCGCAGGAAGTAGCAGGCCGACCCGTCCACGTCGACGTGCTCCTCGCGATTCTTCTGCTCGCGGCGCACGAAGTCCTGACCGCGTATCTGCTTCGTCGAGTGGTTAAGACTCTCCCGCTCGGCCAGTTCAAGCAGGTCCTCGCCGTAGAGGAGCACCCCATGGTGACAGCACCAGGTGCACTCGTCGACGCACTCGAAGGTAAGCTCCGGGCCGAACTCCACCACCACCTCCCGGCCGGGATGGACCTCGACGCGGCGCGGCTCGTCCGTCACGCCACACGGTAGGGGGACGGCCGAGCATACGTTTGTCGGGGCTCAGGCGGGGGTCGCCTGCTCCCCATTGAACACTACCCTCCCCTCAACGGCGAGCTTCTCCAGGTGGGCCCGCACCGTCGCCTCCGCCATCGACCGCACAGCAGAGACATCCTTCTCGTAGGCGGCGTCGGTAGCCGCAGAGACGCTCCGGGCGCCGGCCACGACGGCTTCCCGGATGCGGCGCTCGCGCTCGCGGCGGTGCTGGATGAGGCGTCGGGCCGTCCCGCGAGGGTCTTCGACAGGAGGGCCGTGGCCCGGGAGACAGCGAGCGGGTGCGATGGCATGGAGCCGGCGGAGCGAGGTGAGGTAGGCTCGCATGTCCCCTTCCGGGGCGAGCACGGCGACGCTGCCCTCCGCCACCGCGAGGTCGCCAACTGCCATCGTCCCACCGGCGGCGAAGCCGACGTGTTCGGGGGTGTGACCGGGCGTTTCAACGACGGTCACCGGACCCTCTCCAGTTGGGATGGTGGTGTCCTCCCGGAACGTCCGGTCAGGGGCGACGCCGGCGGCCCGCTTGAAGACGGCCTCGCGACCGGCCCGGGCCCAGACGGTGGCGCCGGTGCGGCCGGCGTACTCGGCGACGGCGCCGACGTGGTCCGGGTGGTGGTGGGTGACAGCGACGTGGGCAACGCTGTCCACTCGGGCGTCGAGTTCAGGAGAGATGGCGGCGGGGTCCACGAGGAGAGCGTCGTCCCTGCCGAAGAGGGCAGCGTTGGTCTCCCCGCCTGGGGCGCTTGTGGCGACCGGGACGGGGACGCTGACAGCCTCCACTACTCGACGAGGAAGTACACCTGCTTGCGGGCGTCGTGGAAGCTGTACCGGGAGCCGACGAGGTCCGACTCCTCAAGGCGGTTGAGTGCGTACCGCACCGTCCGATCGGGCAGCAGCGACTCCTCGGCAAGCTGGCCCTGGGACATCGGCGATTCATCCTCAAGCACCTTCGCGACGAGCTTCGCGCTCGGCGGCAACTCCCGCAAGCGCTCGCGGAAGTCAGGATCGGTCATCGGTGTCTCGCTTGCCCCCTCCGTGTCCGCGTTCGTACTCATAAAGATGAGTGGCCGTACGTTCGTGGTAAAACTTCGCTATAACCTGGGTCCATGTGTAGGAACAATAGATGTGCCCTCCAGTGACCTTATACACAGATTTGTGATATTGACGACCGTCTGTCGGAGTAGGGGACCCGGCTTTTTATCTGGCCGCGGTCAACGGACGGGTATGGCCATTCCCAAAGCGTTCCACGACCTGTTTGAGCGGCGAACGTTCGCACAGTTCGCCACCGTGATGCCGGACGGCACGCCCCAGGTTACCCCGGTGTGGATCGACTACGACCCCAAGACCGAGCAGTTGCTGGTCAACACTGCCCGCGGGCGCCGCAAGGAGCGTAACGTCCGGGAGAACCCGAAGGTCGGGGTCAGCATGCTCGACCCCGAGGACCCGTACCGGTACGTTTCCGTCCGGGGGCGGGTAGTGAAGACGACCCAGGAGGGCGCAATGGAGCACATCGACACGCTCGCGCAGCGCTACATGGACCGTGAGGAGTACCCACACCACGGGGAGGAACAAGGACCGCGGGTGATCATCCGGATTAGCACCGACCGCGTGGTCACGTCCTGAGCCGGGAACCCAGTACTGTTTTACTCCCTGGTCCGGTCTATCCGGCCAGCGTGAAAGGGCGGGAGTTCTACCAGGCCGACGACGTGGCCGCAGAGTACGAGGCTAAGCGGTTCTCGCGTGGGGGGCGCCTCATCGACGAGCGCGAGAAACGGGCCGTTCTCGACGCGCTGGGGCCTGTCGAAGGGGAGCGGATTCTGGAAATCGCCTGCGGTACCGGCCGGTTCACGGTGATGCTGGCGGCCGCTGGTGCGGACGTGGTGGGACTTGACATCTCCGATGCGATGCTCCGGCAGAGCCGCGAGAAGGCCGCGCAGGCTGGCGTCGCCGCCGAACTGATGCGCGGAGACGCGGCCCGCCTCCCGTTCCCGGACGACCGCTTCGACAGCGTGCTCGCGATGCGTTTTTTCCATCTCGCGGATACCCCAGCCTCTTTTCTAGCGGAGATGCGGCGAGTGTCCCGCAATCAGGTCTTCTTCGACACGTTCAATGCCGCCTCCTTCCGGTCGCTGTACAACTGGGCGCTCCCGATGGGGTCGCGGCTATACGACGACCGAGAGGTCCACGACCTGCTGGCGGGGGCGGGCCTCCGCCTGGAACGGGTTGAGGATGACTTCCTGCTGCCGTACGGCTTCTACCGCCAGATACCTGACAGCGTCGCCCAGGGGTTCCGGGACGCCGACACCGCGGTCGGCGAGACAGCGCTCGGCCGGCGACTTGCCTCGGTCTCCTACTGGGATGCTCGAGTGGAGTAATGCTCGAGTGGAGTAACGGATAGAGCGGAGGCGCGGACGTGAAGCGCGGCGGCGTGCGGGAACTTTTTGCCGCTCGGGCGTGCTCAGAAGAACATGGACCTCTCGGTGGTCGTCCCGACGCTGAACGGGCGCGAGCGCTTGACAGCGTGTCTCGATGCCCTCGGGTCCGGGGTCCGCGAGCGCCTCCCGGAGTCGGAGGTGATTGTGGTCAACGGCCCCAGCGTGGACGGCACCACCGGAATGGTGCGCGACCGCGAGGACGTGGACGTGCTCGTAGAGGTGGGCGAGCGCAACGTCAACGCCGCCCGCAACGCCGGCTTAGAGCGTGCCCGTGGGAGCGTGATCGCCTTTGTCGACGACGCGCTGGCCGTCGAGGACAGCTGGCTGGACGCACTCCGGTCGGTCCTCGGGGGCGATGACCCCCCCGGGGTCGTTACCGGGCCGATCCACCGGACTCTGCGCGGTGGGAAGACCACTGAGGAGGTCGAGCGGCGCAGCATCGCTGGCCGGACAGTCACCTATTTCAATGGCGGCAACGCCGCCTTCCAGCGGACGGCGCTGGACGCCATCGACGGCTTCGATGAGTACCTGCTCACCGGGGGCGCTCGCGACGCCGCCCACCGGCTGGCAGCGGCCGGACAGACCGTTGTTTGGGAGCCGGCGATGGGCGTGCGTCAAGAGTTCGGCACGGACGGCGGTCGTACAGAGCGGGACTGGCACTGGCGTTACCGGGCGCTGGCATACCGGCTGGTGAAGAACTACGGTGCCCGGGCCTCTTGGCGAGTGCTCCGACACGCGCTGGCCGACGCCGGCGAGACTCTCCGAGAGGTGGCGGCGGGAGAGCGCACTCCCTCCGGGTGGCTCGGCAACGGCCGAGAGGTGGCGGCCGGGGCGTCGGTTGGGCTGAAGGACGGCCTGTTCACACGGTGCTGGGATCGCTCGGAGGGGCACAACCCCCGCGGGCTCTCGGCCCGTTCGGATCGCGCGGTGGCGGTATACGATCGGCGCTGAGTCCCGCAGCCAACGGGTTGCGCGCTCCCCAAACGCCTATTTAAAAACTCGTGAGATCCGCCTGTGAACGCCTCCCACGGGTACTTCTGACGGGGGTTCGCTGGACGCGCTCGGCAACCTTTATATAGAATCGCAAACCATGTCTATAACGAGTATGTCACAGTCCTTCCGCGGACAGCCCGTGTTCATTCTGAACGAGGA
>CAZLOO010000211.1:0-4788 GCA_964561055.1 uncultured Halobacteriales archaeon | reverse complement strand
GCGAGGATGACGAGCACGAGCTCGACCATCTTGGTCTTGAGTTCGCCCGTAGTTTCGAACTTGAACCAGTCGGGTCTGAGGCCGGCATGTTCTGCGGGCTCAAGGATGCTCACGAAGAAGTCGTAGATGCCAAACGAGAAGATGATGAGGATGATCCCGATGAGGAATGCGTCCAGGGCCTTGATAATCGGGAGCGTCACCCCGGGGTTGCTGAAGTCCGCTTTGAACAGGATCGACGCCGCCGCCTTGTAGGTGTGGTGTGTGCCGACCGCGAACATCATGACGGCCCCGATCATCGAGATCAGAATTGGCACGATGAGAATAAACCGCAGTTTGAAAAACGGGGGCTCGAAGTGCTCGACCAGCCACAGCTCCAAGTCCGACCGCCGGTCGTCGTCAAGTTCGACGTCCAAGTCCGTCTCGGGTAACGGTTCGGTCTGGTCGCCTGACTCTCCCGCCATTCGGTTGACTAACCCACGGAAGAACACTTGAGGTTTTGGTCATTGTAACCTATAATCCTTACAATTTTTGTATCGCATCCACGATACTGCCACCTATGGAGGAGGAGTCGAACTGGGTCGTCAATGGCATCATTACGGTCGCTCTCGTCTCCATCCTGCTTCCGCTGGCGGCGCCCTTTGTCGAGAAACTGGACGCTCTCCTCCTCCTCATGGCCATTATGTACGTCGTGTACACGACCCTGAGCGGCGAGGCCATCGATCCTCCCCGTCCGAAGTGACAATCCTAAATCGACCGTTCCGTTTATTTCCTGCTCCGACCGATTCAAATCCCGAACTCAGGTGTGCATAGTGCGAGATACGCGCTCTCTATTCAGCATACTATTCGTATCAGTTGACGATGAGTTTACACAGCCGGATGACCCGGTAGAGCGGGTGCGGCCCTGCCCGGGTTGTGCGCCCCCGCAAGGGACGAGGGGCGCGAGCAGAGGAGCGTCCCTCGATATCCGATGGAACGGCTCAAGACCCACGCGCGGACCTTCGACGAGGCCGTACCGACTCCCGACCGGACCGACACCGCCTGCCCGGAATGTGGCGGGACGGTGTCGACCAGCGACCTGG
Organism: uncultured Halobacteriales archaeon; assembly: GCA_964561055.1. Classification (GTDB taxonomy): domain Archaea; phylum Halobacteriota; class Halobacteria; order Halobacteriales; family Haloarculaceae; genus CAZLOO01. Next base: position 3,709 of record CAZLOO010000211.1, on the reverse strand, counting down.
AGACGGTTTGCGTCGACTGCGGGCTGGTGGTCCACGAGGACCCCATCGACCGCGGGCCGGAGTGGCAGCGCTTCGAGAACGACGAGGCGACGCCCGAGCGGACCGGCGCGCCACTCACGGCGAGCCGGCACGACCGCGGGCTGTCGACGGCAATCGGCCGTGGCGCGGACGCGAACGGTCAGACGCTGGCCGGCCACCGTCGGCGCCGGATGAATCGCCTGTGGACCCAACATTCGACAAGTCGGTTCCGGTCGAAGCGCGAGCGCAACCAGGCTCACGGGCTGACCCACACCAGGCGGGTCTGCGGCCGGTTGGCGGTCGGGGGGTCGCTTCGTGAGCAGGCATCGCGACTGTTCACGACCGCCCAAGAAGCGGACCTGCTCATCGGCCGGTCGATCGAGGCCGTCGCGGGGGGCGTCGGTGTACGTGACGCTGCGGTGCAACGGCGACACGCGCCCGCTGGAGGTCGTGTCGGGGCTGGTGCCGGTCGCCCATGAGCGAGTCGTGAACGCGTTCCGCGTGCTGAACCGGGAACTCGAGCTGCCGGTGCCGCCGACGCGGCCCGTCGATCACGTCCCGCGGATCGTCTCGGAGCTGGGGCTGGGACGGGATGTCGAGCGGGAGGCACGTCGGTTGGCCGAGCGGTCCGTCGAGGCCGGCGTGGCGAACGGTCGGAACCCGGCCGGCGTGGCGGCGGGCTGTGTGTACGCGGCGGCCGGCGGCCACGCGGCGCCGGTGACCCAGGCCGCGGTCGGCGACGTGGCGGGCGTGACCGCGCCGACCGTGCGAGCGCGCTGGGAGGAGCTACAGACTGTCTGACCAGTGAGGGATTACCTGTCGAGCAGCGACCATGCAGGGAATCAACCGGGACCGGACCGGATTCTGACCGCCGAACGGGTTGTTCTCTGGGGTAGTCCGTAGTCATCACCGACAGCAAGTTCCTCAGATTACTCCCGCCACGATTCAGCTACCCGCCCAACCACTCCGAATTCCTTGGCCAACGCAGCCCGTTTCAGAAGTGCGAACCCGGCGAAGATGGTCACGAACCCGACCACAGTGAGTGGCGAGAGTGTCTCGTTTAATACGAGCCAGCCGGAGGCCGCCGCAAAGACTGGAGCCGCGTACGAGACCAGGTTGATCTCGATCGCTCCAAGCCGGTCAAGCAGATCGAAGTAAATGAAGTACCCGACGGCACTGGCGAAGAGTGCGAGATACGCGACTGCAACCACGGCACCCGTCGTGAACTCGGCAGCCCCGATCGACTCCGTCGGCAACCCGACGCTGATGCCGTGAAGCAGGAGCGCCCCCAACCCGTTCGACCACGCCACCATCCCCTCCGTCGAAATTCCATCATCGATTCGCTGGACGAGGACGCTCCCCAGCGCGACACAAACCGCTGCGAGCAGGACGAACCCCGGTGCTACCAGCTCCGATATAACGAGCGCGGACGGGTCCGGACTCGCCACCAGCCCCACACCGGCGAACCCCATTACGAGCCCGACGATACCGACAGGTGTCAACCGCTCGTCGGGGAGAAACAGGCGGGAGAATCCCGTTGCGAGGATCGGATTCATTGCGACGAGGATCGCCGCCACGCCGCTGGTCACTCCCTGCTGGCCGATGAACAGGAACGCGTTGTACAGCCCGATGATCAGCGTCGCCCCGACGAGGACGGTGGCCCAGTCCGCCCGAGACCGGGGGCGCCAGTAGTCGGTTCTAGAGGCGGCGTAACCGAGCATGATGACCCCGGCGATGTCGTAGCGAACCGCCGCAAACAGCACTGGCGGGATGAACGCCAGCCCAGCCTTGATCGCCATGAAGGCAGTACCCCACAGGATCGACAGCAGGAGGAACAGCCCCCCGTTCCGGTACACGCTCATGGGTGGGTGTTCGTCACCGCCGGTGTAGCACGGGTCCCTGCCATAGCAGGGCCGGCCTCAGGAACGGTCCAGCAGTGTCTGCTCGGCCTTGTGGAGGTGCTCGTGAACCGTCGAGGTCGTCACGCCGAGTTCCTCGGCGAGGTCGCTCGCGGTCGCCTGTTTGGGGTGCGCGTAGTAGCCAGCCCGTCGTGCCAGCTGGAACACCTCGCGCTGACGGGGGGACAGTCGCGAGAGCGGGAGCGTTCCCTCTCGGGCTTGGTTGGTCACTGCCGAGATTTCGACCAGTTCGATTTTCGCTGCCTCCAGGTCTCGGACCTCGTCGAGGATCGTCTGGATTCGGTGGCGATCGTTGTGGGTGAACAGCGTCCAGTGTTCGACGCCGTCGCGGATATCGACCGGGGCACCGTAGACGAACCCGCGGGAGGTGAACGCCTTACTGACCTGCTTGGTCGGGTCGTGTTCGACGAGCAGGTCACGACGGGCCTTGCCCGGGGTGACCGGGACGGCGTGCTCGTCGGTGCTGGTCAGTTCGGCGACGGAGAACGTGTGCCCGGATGCCCGAGCACCCTCGACAGCCTCGTCAAGCGACGTCTCACGGTTGCTGACCAGGGTGACGTGGCTGTTGGCGCGCCGGTCGGCGGTTCTGTACACGCCGCGACCGAGGACATCGACATCGGCGTCCGAGGAGACCTCGATGATCCAGCACTCCGGATGCTGGACGGCCAGATCGACGCGACGCGCCCCTGTGGACGGCTGCCGCTCGTCGGGTAGGATGGAGCTGTTCATCCTGCTGCTGGCCCGCGACCCGAATCGCGGTTCGGAGCGAATAGCGGTCTCTCTCGCCGGCACTCTTCGGGGTCGAACTGTGGTTTCCTCACGGCCCCCATCCTCGTTCTCGCTCCGGGCGACGAGTTCACCCTCGAGATGGTCCCGACGCATCCGGACGACCGTGTCCATATCGGGACCCGTCACGACGCTACGGAACAGTGTTTCTGGGGCGATCATACGCGATGTCTCGTTGCGGCGGTAACTAATCAGTATGCTAGCCAGAGTGACCGGAAGAGGGTTATCGGATTATACGAGCCTACGATGACTGATCACCAGTCGGACCCTTCTCACTCAGGCCTCGACTCTCGGCTTAGTGTCGAGGCACGCGGACATCGCATACATTGTGGCTGTTTTGCTCCTCACGTTCGAGTGACATCTGCCGGGTGGAAAGCAGCTTGACGAGCTCGGCAGCCTGGTCGGCCGAGAGATCCCCATCCCGCCGGCGGTCGTCGATCCACTCCAGTACCTGTGCTTTGTTCGCCGCGTCCTCGCGGGCGTGTTCCATGGCCAGCAGCGCCTCGCGGTCGCGATCGGAGCCGCCCCGCTCGCCGGCCGCGAACTTCTCGCGGAGGACCTCGACGTGCTCCTGGGGGTCGCGGGCCATAGCCGGGTGTTTACACGCAGGATCGTAAACTTGCGATGTAAATCCCTGAGCGGGATTGCCGGGGCAGCCGGCAGCGGAGGAGAACAAAAGGGGTCGTCGCCGGCAGCTTCGCCGCCGGCTGCTCGGGAGAGCTCCGCACTCCCGGCGACGCTGGCACTGCGGGGTCTGAGCAAACGGAGCGAGGGACCGCCCGAGGCCCACAGCGAGCCGCGGGGACAACGAGCGAGCAGGGCTTCCAGTTGGTGGTAGTGTCGCTGTCTCCGAAGCAGGCGGGCGTTCTATCCGCCACTCACACCATCTGTCCCGAGGAACGTTTTAGTCCGACGGCGACCAACCCCACGCCATGTACGTCCGGGACGCGAGAAACCGAGAGGAGGTCTGGCTGCTCGACCACATC
>CAZLOO010000210.1:0-4823 GCA_964561055.1 uncultured Halobacteriales archaeon | reverse complement strand
TATGACCGCCTCGCGCGTCGTGGAACTGGAGGGGCACATCATCGACTCCGGGATGATGCAGGCTTGCTTCGGCATCATCATGGATATGGGTGGCTCCTTCGACGTCGACGAGTTCGACATCGGCCGTTCGAAGACTGAAACCACCTACGCCCGGCTCACAGTCCACGCCGACACCGAGGAGGAGCTCCGCACAATCGTCCACGAACTCCACCAGAACGGCGCTAACCCCGCGGATCCCCGGGATGCAACCCTCGAACCGGCCCCGGAGGACAAGGTCGTCCCTCCCGGGTTCTACTCGACGACGAACCACCCTACCGGTATCCGCGTCGACGGGGAGTGGGTACCCGTCGAGAACATCGAGATGGATTGTGCGGTTGTCGTTGAGGCTAAGGGCGAGAACATCCGTGCGTACACGAAGGTGCTCAACGCCGTTGAGGCCGGCGACCTGATCGTTACCGGAGAGGCCGGCATCCGGGTGCGCCCGCCCGAGCGCCCCCGCGACCAAAGCGGCGCGTTCGGTTTCATGCAAGGCGGCATCTCCTCAGAGCGTCCCTCTGAGTCGACCATCTCCCGCATCGCCGAGGCGATGGCCGAGACGAAGGCCGAGGGCGGGCAAATACTCGCGGTCGCGGGACCGGCGCTGATACACAGCGGTGCCCGTGAGGCGTTCGCTCGGCTGGTCCGGGAGGGGTACATCGACATGTTGTCGACGGGCAACGGCTTTGCAGTCCACGACATCGAGCGGGACTTGTACGGTACCTCGTTGGGGATGGATACGGAGAGCCTCGACCATCCTCGCAAGGGCCACAAGCACCACATCTACGCCATTAGCGAAGTAATCCGCGCCGGAGGCATCGAAGCCGCCGTCGACGAGGGTCTCGTGGACTCGGGCGTGATGTACGAGTGTGTCCGCAACGAGGTACCCTACGTGCTGGCGGGCTCTATCCGGGACGACGGCCCGCTGCCCGACACCATCACCGACGCCGTTGAAGCCCAGGACGCCATTCGAGAGCAGGCTCACCGGGCGGACATGGTGGTAATGCTCTCGACGCTGCTGCACTCGGTGGCGGTCGGCAACTGCCTCTCCTCAACTACCCGGGTGATCTGTGTCGACATCGACCCCGCCACCGTCACGCAGTTACTCGACCGGGGGAGCGACCAGGCGGTCGGGATGGTGACGGACATCGGCACATTCGTCCCCATCCTTGCCGAGCAGCTGTTGGAGTAGCGCGGTTCGCCGGCCGTCGCGCCCGGAACCCCCGGACTTTAGCCGATGGGATGCCCAGTAAAAATATGGCGATTACACGGGAGAGCGACGTGGCGGCCGCGGGCGCGGAACCGCTGGCCGGCAGGTCAGTCGCGGTCATCGGCGGGGGGTTCGGCGGCCTCTCGGCAGCGTGCTATCTCGCTCAGGCCGGCGCCGACGTCGAGATAATTGAAAAGAACGACCAACTCGGGGGCCGGGCTTCCCGGCTGGAGCGGGACGGCTTCCGCTTCGACATGGGACCGTCCTGGTACCTGATGCCGGACGTATTCGAGCGGTTCTTCGGCCACTTCGGGAAGAAGCCCTCGGACTACTACGGGCTCGAGCGGCTTGACCCTCACTACCGGATCTTCTGGAAGGACGGCGACCGCGCGGACGTGGCCGACGACCGCGCTGAGATCCACGAGCTGTTCGAGTCTTACGAGGCCGGCGCCGCCGCCAAACTAGAGGAGTACCTCGACACCAGCGAGGAACACTACGAGACGGCGATGGAGCATTTCGTCTACGAAGATCGCCCCCGGCTCCGGGACTGGGTTGATCCCGCGGTGATGCGGGCCGCTCCCATCGGGCTGACGCTGCTGCGCTCCATGCAGGAGTACGTCGAGGAGTACTTCGATCATCCGAAGCTCCAGCAGATAATGCAGTACACGCTGGTTTTCCTCGGCGGCGCGCCCCACAACACGCCGGCGATGTACAACATCATGGCCCACGTGGACTTCAATATGGGCGTGTTCTATCCCGAGGGCGGCCTCGGCGGCGTTGTGGACGGCATCGCGGACTTGGCGGACGAACTCGGCGTCGAGACGACATTGAACACAGAAGTCGACGAGATCACCCGCGGCCGACGGGGGTTCTACGTCGAGAGCGCAGACGGGCGCACGTTCCGGCCGGACCTCGTGGTGAGCGACGCCGACTACGCCCACACGGAGCGGGAACTGCTGCCGGCCCACGAGCGACAGTACGACGACAGCTACTGGTCGAAGAAGACCTACGCCCCCTCGGCGTTCCTGCTGTACATGGGCGTCGAGGGCGATGTCGACCCGCTTGCTCACCATACGCTGGTGCTGCCGACGGAGTGGGACCAGCACTTCGAGCAGATTTTTGACGACCCCGCGTGGCCGGACGACCCCGCGTACTACGTCTGCGTTCCTTCGCAGACCGACGACACGGTCGCCCCCGAGGGCCACTCGAACCTGTTTGTACTGGTGCCGCTGGCGCCCGGCCTTGACGATTCCGAGGAGCGCCGCCAGCAGTACCGGGAGTTCGTGCTCGACGATCTCGCAGAGAACACCGGCGTCGACCTGCGGAACCGTATCGTTCTAGAGGAGAGTTTCAGCGTCTCCGATTTTGCCGCCCGCTACAACGCCTACAACGGTACCGCTCTCGGGCTGGCACACACGCTCCGACAGACAGCCCTGCTGCGCCCGGGCCACCGCTCCTCGGCCGTTGACGGGCTATACTACACCGGCGGGTTCACTACCCCCGGTATCGGCGTGCCGATGTGCCTCATCAGCGGCCAGCAGGCCGCCGAGGCGGTCATTGAGGACCAGGGGTGAGGATGTCGGGGGGCGTCTTGGACCCGGACTTCGACCTAGACGCCTACCTTCCCCCCGAGGAGACCCGCCTCGGATACCTGCTGCGGCTCTCCCGCCCTCGATTCTGGCTCTACCTCGCTGGCCCGGTGGTCGTCGGGGTCGCCTACGCCGCTGATGACCCGACACAATTGTTCTCCCCGATTGCGCTGCTCACGTTCGCGTACTTTCTCGTGCCGGCGAACGTATTCCTGTATGGCGTCAACGACGTGTACGACGCAGACATTGACCAACTCAACCCTAAGAAGGAAGACCGTGAGGTCCGTTACGAAGGGTCACCAACCGTCCTTGCGGCAGTGATACTCTCCGGCGCTGCTGCGCTCGTGCTCACGCTCTTCCTGAACCCGCTGGACCTCACCCTGCCGGTCGTGGTTGCGTGGCTGCTGCTATCCATCGAGTACAGCGCCCCCCCTCTGCGGTTCAAGACGACGCCGTTTCTGGATTCGGTCTCGAACGGCCTGTACGTGCTCCCCGGGGTGATAGCGTTCACCGCAGTCGAGGGCGCTTATCCGCCGCTGACCGCGGTCGCCGGTGGCTGGCTGTGGACAATGGGTATGCACACCTTCTCGGCCATCCCCGACATCGAACCGGACCGCGAGGCGGATATTCGCACCACGGCGACCGTACTCGGCGAGAGCCGCACGTACCTTTACTGCGGGCTCTGCTGGGCGGCCGCCGCCGCGGCCTTTCTCGCCGTCCACCCGTTCTTTACGGCCGTGCTGGTGGCGTACCCGGTTATCGTGTTCGCTATCGCTCGCTCCGGAGTAGACGTGGACGACGCATACTGGTGGTACCCTGCAATCAACACCGTCGCCGGCATGGTGATAACGTTGGGCGGCATCTGGGTGATGCTCTACGAGGTCCCGCTCTGAGATGCCAGATACCGCCACACAGCGCCCCCGAGCCCGCCTCGAAGCACGCCTTGACGCCCTCGTCCGTGAGAACCGCTTCACCATCGCGGTCGTATTCCCTGTCATGGGTGCGGTTCTGCTTGTCGCAAGCGCTCGGGGCCTGCTGGCGTTCACAATTGGCCCGTATGCGGTGTCGCTCAACTTCGACCCGTACCTCGTGCTGACGGGCGTGCTGGTGATGCGGCTGCCCCTCATCGCGGGGATCGCCCCCCTTCTCACTCGACGGGCGGGCTACGCCCTGGCGGGGCTGACGGCGTACGCCTACGCGATTGAATTCGCCGGCGTCACAACCGGACTTCCGTACGGGGAGTTTCGCTACCTGATCGACCTCGGGCCGATGATCGCCGGCGAGATACCGGTGGCGCTCCCGGTGTTCTTCTTCCCGCTGGTGCTGAACAGCTACCTGCTCTGTCTGCTCCTGCTAGGCGACCGCGCTGACCGCGCGACGGTCCGCCTGCCAGTTGTCGTCGCCGCCGTGGTCGCGATGGACCTCGTGCTCGACCCGGCCGCGGTGTCGCTTGGGTTCTGGGCGTACGCCGCCGCCGGCCCCTACTACGGGGTACCGCTGTCGAACTACGCCGGCTGGGTGGTGAGCGCAGCCGTTGCCGTCGCCGCCTTCGACTGGGGGTTCCGCCGGGGCGGTCTGCTCCGCCGGGTGCGCTCCTGTCCGTTCATGCTGGACGACCTCGTGAGCTTCGTGATCCTCTGGGGAGCAGTCAACGCCTACTTCGGCAACTGGGTGCCCGTCGCGGTGGCAGCACTGTTCGGCGTGGGGTTGCTCGCGACTGATCGTTTCGACTTCGACGTCGGGAGATCGGTGCCGCTGGCGCGGCGGTTCAGGAACTGAGAAACAGGCCTCCCGTGGCCGACGCCGCGGGACGGTACTCTACTCCGCGGAGATGACGTCGTCGATGCGGACGATCATCGTCGCGGCCTCCGTCGCGGAGCCGACAGCCTCGCGCTTGACCTCGGCGGGGTCGACAACGCCGGCCTCGATAGGGTCGCTGACGTGGCCGGTCTGGCCCTCGGCGATGATACCGACAGTCTCGCCGCCCT
>CAZLOO010000209.1:0-4823 GCA_964561055.1 uncultured Halobacteriales archaeon | reverse complement strand
TCGGGTCGTCCCACTGAATGTCGACGACGTTGCGCAGCATGAACACCGCCACCACAAGGAAGGCGACGTACGGCGCGAACGACGGAATGGCGCTCACGAGAGGCACGACGGCGAGCGCCAACAGGAACAGCGCCGCACAGACGAGCGCCGTCAGCCCGGTACGGCCGCCCTCCTCGATGCCGGTCGAGGACTCGATGAACGAGGTGATGGTCGACGTCCCCAGCACCGCGCCGAACGTGGTGCCGACGGCGTCGGCCATCAGCGGCTTGTCCATGTCGGGGAACTCGTTGTTCTCATCGAGAAATCCAGCCGCCTGACCCAGCCCGGTGAGCGTGCCCGCGGTGTCGAAGAAGTCAACAAAGAAGAACGTGAACACCACCAGCGCGAACGTGGGGATCTGATCACTGATCATGCCGAACCCTTCGATGAACCCGCCGAGGATAGGGCTAATGTCGTAGGCCGCGGCCCCGTAGGTGACGCTGTCGACGCCCGGGGCGAGCGTCGCCGGGGCGAAGTAGTTCAGCCCTGGAGGCAGCGAGTCACCCGGGAACGGGGAGAGCCCCAGCACGTTGCCGGCGACGTAGCCGGCGAGACTGGTTAGCAGGATGCCGATGACGATGGCACCCCGCACCCCTCGGGCGTAAAGCAGGAAGGTGAAGAGGACGCCGAGCACCGCCAGCACCGCGACGGGGTCCTGTGCGAGCACCGGGCTCAGCAGAACGCCGGTGCCGTCGGCGGCAACGATGACGTGCATCTGTCCGAGACCGATGACCGCGAGAAAGAGGCCGATGCCGGAGCCGACCGCGAGCTTCACCGGCTCCGGGAACAGGTTGATCACATACTCGCGGGCGCCGACGGCGGTGAGGCCGATAAAAATTAGCCCCTCAACGAACACCGCCGCCAGCGCCGCCTGCCAAGACACCCCCAGCACGGTGACGACGACGACGAAGAAGGCGTTCAGCCCCAGCCCGGGCGCCAGCCCGAACGGCCGGTTGGCGTACAACCCCATCACCAGCATCGCGATGACGCTGGCGACGATGGTGATCACCGCTAGCATCTGGAACACTCGGGCCTCCGGGACGCCCGCTGGCGTTATCGCCTGGCTGAGTATAAGCGGGTTGACAATAATGATATAGCTCATCGCCAGGAACGTCGTCACTCCCGCAAGCACCTCCGTCCCGAGGTTAGTCCCCCGCTCGGCGAATCCGAAGTAGCCCGATAGCCCGCCCTGGTCCCCTGTCGCAGCGGCCGAGTCGGCATCGCTCGCTCCCATGTACGGTGAGCACAAACGTGCAACAGAACTTAGTTCTTGTCCAGTCAGAGCGGGCAGAATAGACACGAACGTGTACAACTATCGGTCGTAGCGCCGCAGCGCCGCGACCGGGGCATCAGTCGCCGCCTCCACCGCCTCCAGTCCCTCCGTACCGACGGCGACCAGCGCGAACACGCCGGCCACCTCCGCACCCGCCTCGCGGGCGATGTCCAGCAACAGCGTCTGGGTCTCGCCGGACCGCACCACGTCGTCGACAACCACCACCCGGTCCCCCGGGGAGAGCGCGTTCGCGGGCAGGTAGTATGCGAGTTCCGTCCCGTTGGGGAGGCGGGTGCGAGCCTCGAGGAACCGCTCGACGGCGGTCTCCTTGTCCTTCTTCGCGTAAGCGACGGGCACGCCGAAGTAGCCCGCCAGCGCCGCACCCAGCGTGAGCCCATCGGTGGCCGCCGTCAGCACGGCGTCCGGCGGCTCCGTGCCCAGCCGCTCGGCGGCCACCGGCGCCACGAGGTCTAAGAACGGCTGGTCGAAGACGGCGCCGGTATTGTCGACGTATCCCTCATCGTCGAACCGGAGGCGGTCGTCGAGTTCGCTCGCGAGGTGGTCGTTGCCGGCGTTCTCGACGACTTCGCGTGCGCGCTCCACGCCGGGAAGCACGTGTCCATTGACGTAGCGGTTCAGATCACCCGCCGGTAGGCCGGTGAGCTCCGACAGCTCCTCGTACGTGCGGCCTCGCTTGAGCACCCCTAGCAGGCGTGCCGCCCGGAGCTGGAGGGCAGCCTTCCCGGCGCGGTCCATACCCCCTTTTCGTGGATGCAGAAGTATGGATACTTCGGTCCGGGAGGAGCCCAGAGTAGGCACGTCTGTGAAGGTTACCGGTCGGCGAGCAGGTCCTCGGCGGTCAGCAGCGCCTCCAGTTCCACGCCGGCGTCGGCGAGGCGCTCCCGGGCGCCCTCGCCGCGGTCGACGACCACCAGCACCCGATCGACCACGGCACCCACCTCCCGGAGCGCCGCGACGGCCTCGGCGGCGCTGGTGCCCGTGGTGGCAACGTCCTCGAGCACGGTGACCCGCTCATCCTCCTCCAGGCGTCCCTCAATACGGTTGCCGGTGCCGTACTCCTTTGCCTGTTTGCGGGCGATGACGTAGCGGCTCCCACCGAGGACGCTCGTGGCCGCAACCAGCGGCACCGCTCCCAGCGCCACCCCTGCGAGCGTCTCTTCGCCCGTGCGGGCGGCAAACGCCCGGGCGATCAGCTCTAAGCACTCCGGGTCCGTCTCGAACAGGTATTTGTCCACGTAGTAGTCGCTGGTGCCGCCGTGGGAGAGCTCGAACTCGCCGAACTGGACGGCGTCGGCCGCCCGGAGTGCGGCCAGTAGCTCCTCGGAGGTGGGCTCGTCCATACCTCCCGCTCCCGCGGGACTGGCCTTATCCTTGCGGGTTAGTCTTCAAGATTCCGGGCGATGTCCGCGAGCGAGTCCCCCGGCGCCTCGACGGGCGTGTACAGCGCCCGCTCCCCGGGGGACCGGAGCCCGTACAGCGTCCCCGGGTCGACGACGTCGACGAGCACCGAACGGCCGGCGCTCAACCCAGCGTCCTCAAGCCACTCAGGGAGGCGGTTGGATCCCTCGGCCTCGCGGGCCAGGCGGGGGTTGTCCCGCACCGCCCGGAGTTCTCGGCGGCCGTCAAGGCCGCGCTCGATGCGGGCGTGGCGGGTGTCGTCGTCAAGCACCACCCGTGCGACGCACTCCGGGAACAGGGCCTCCTCGTCCGGGAGAACGATCTTCAGACGGTCCGTGCGGCCAGCGCGGGCCGCCTCGGCGCGGACCGTCTCGACGGTCGGATGGTCATGGGCAATCCGGTCGGTCACTCCTCGGCGCCGCCGTCAGCGTCGTCGGCGTCCTCGAGACCTAGCAGTTCCGCGACGCTCGTCTCACCCCGTTCGGCGATTCGGGCGTTTATCTGTCGGGTGGCGTCGCTAATCTGCCGGCCGCGAACGGAAACGCGCTTTCGCTCCCCGTCGCGGGTAGGGTTGTAGCCCACACCCCCCGTGAGCAACACGGACTTCAGGTCCTCGCCGGGGACGTCCTCGCGCATCGGGCGGCCGGCGTTGTCGGAGCCGCCGGTAATCTCGAGGGTATATCCGTCGAGCCCGACGGCGCCGCCGTCGATCTCCTCGCCGATCTCGCGGCCCATGAAGCGGTTGGCGTCACCGCCCTCGATCTCGAACTGGTGTGTGGTGCCGTCGTCGGGGTCGGCGACGACGACCTGGAACTCAGCCATACGGTGTTAGAATCGTGCACGAGCCAAAAACACGTCGAAACGCCGAAACCCGAGCGAGCCGACTCACAACTCCCGAACGTAGGTGACCGCTGACGCCGTCCGGCCGAACAGCTCGTCCTCGCCACGCGAGTCAACGGTGAACCCCCGGGACTCGTAGAACGACCGCCCGACGTTGTTAGCCGCCAGCGCGCGGGCCCGTACCCGCCCTGCCCCCCGGTCGGCGAGCATCCCAACCGCCCGGTCAAGCAGTCGTCCTCCGACACCCTCTCGCCACCAGTCGGGATCGACGTTCAGCGCGCCAACGACGGCGTCCCCGTCCCGGAGGCTCGCGTCCACGTATCCCTCAACCCGATCATCCGGGGCGGCCACGAGGAACACTCCCGAGTCCCGGGCGATGCGGTCGCTCACGGTGGCGTCGCCGTACCACTCCGTCATCGCCCGGTCGATGGTCTCGGCGTCGAGCACCTCCCCGTAGGCGGCCTCCCAGGCCCGCCGGGCGACCCGCTGGATCGCCGGCACGTCCCCTTGTTCTGCCCGTCTGACTGTCACGTTCACGGGCCCGTGTCCTGCGCGCGAGGACATGTGTGCTTCGGCGGTCCAGGCGGGGTTTTACCGTCTGCCGGGTGGTTCTCGCACTATCGGCCACGCTGGATGCCTCCTGTGATTGGGGCCGCCGTCAACAGCCGTCGAACGCGGCGGGGCTCGTACTGTTGGTGCGAGCCGGTAGAGCGCCCACCTCACGGGAAGAGGCGACAGATCCCCACGCCCCCGGCACCCGAGAATTAAAACCCGACCCCGGAGAAAAGCCAGGGAGCGACGGATGGCCACGGACGACCCGGAGCCGGCACCGGCCACGGTGAGCAGAGCGACGTTCCTCGCGGTCAGTGCGGCGACAATTGGCCTGCTGTTCGTCGGCGTTGCCGCCACCGGCACCGCCGGCAGCCCGAGCCCCATCAGCCCCTGGATTATCGGCGGCCTGGGGTGGCTCGTCATCGGTGTGTTTCTGCGTATCAGGCCAGACACCGTCGACCGCGGCCGGGAGCCGGCGCCGCGAGTGTGGTTCGAATTGGGCGCTGTCGTTGGGGCGCTGTTGGTGGCAATCCTGCTGGTCGGGCTGGCGCTGACCTAGCAGAGATCGACGAAGTTCCGCAGGATGCGCAGGCCGGCGTCGCCGGACTTCTCCGGGTGGAACTGCGTGCCGAACACTGTGCCGCCCTCGTCGGCGACGACGCTGGCGAACTCCGTCCCGTAGTCGGTGGTGGCGACGGTC
>CAZLOO010000208.1:0-4835 GCA_964561055.1 uncultured Halobacteriales archaeon | reverse complement strand
GGTTCCACCGGCGCCGCCGCGCTCGAGCCCCTGCTGATGGCTACGGCTGACGGTCGGACGGCGTTCTATCACGGCGCCACCGCCGAGCAGGCCGAAACCGTCGGCCGGGAACTGGAAGACGGCTCAAATGGATTCGCCGGCGACCCGGATGCGGTCGTTGAGCACGACCCAGGGTCCGGGCGCCTGCCGGCGCCCGCGGAGGGCCCGCTGTCGGTCGGCGTCCGGCGGGCGCTGGGACGGGCCGGCTGGGTCGCCCCCGCGAGCCCCGAGGACCACGCCGCGAGCGGCGGGTTCGCCGCCGGCGAGGCCGACGAGGCCACCCTGCTGGCGGCCGCCGAATCCGTCAAGGGCCGGGGGTGGGGCGACGGCACCACCGACGAGCCGGCGGTCAATCTCTGGGAGACGGTTCAATGGGCGGACGGCGATCCAGCAGTCGTGGTCAATGCCCACGGCACGCCCGCCGACCGGCTGCTGCTGGAGGGGTCGCCGCTGGTGGCCCTCGAAGGAGCGGTCGCCGCCGCGCGGGCCGTCGGTGCCACGGAGGTCGTGGTGTACGTCTCCGAGACCGACACCGATGCCCACCGGCAGGTCATGGCCGCGGCGGAAGCCTACCCGGAGCCGGGCGTCGAGATGCGTGTCGCGACCGGACCGGACGACTACCGCGCTGGCGAGGAGACGATGGCGCTGGAAGCGATTGAGGGGAACCACCGTCTTGAGGCGCGGCTCCGGCCGCCCGGCCCCGCGGAGGTCGGTCTGGACGGTCGACCAACGCTGATTCATACGCCGCGCACGCTGGCGCAGGTGGCACTCGCACTGGAGGACGGGACCGAGAGCGAACGAGAGCCCACCCGGCTGGTCACCGTCGACGGCGACGTCGCGGCCCCGGCCACGGTCGAACTCCGGTCGAAAGCCAGGCTGGCGGACGCCGTCGAGGCGGTCGAACCCTCGGCCCCGGTGAAGGCCGCCTGCGTCGGCGGCCGCTTCGGCGGGCTCACCGACGACTTGGACGTGCCGGTCAGCGTCGAGGGGCTGGCCAGCGCCGACCTCGGCACGGAGGGCATCGTCGAACTGCTGGCGGAGGGGCGCTGCTCGGTGGCGTTCGCCGGCGAGCGCGCCCGCTTCGCCGAGGAGGAGAACTGCGGCCGCTGTGTCCCCTGTCGCGAGGGGTCCCAGCAGCTGACGGAACTCCTGCGGGAGGTGTACGACGGCAGCTACCGGCACGACGCCCTGGATGAGCTGATGGGGGTAATGGAGTCGACGAGCATCTGCGCGTTCGGCGTCGACGCCCCCCGGCCGGTGCGGACGGCGATGGCTGAGTTCGAACGGGAGTTCGAGGCACACGCCGACGGGCGCTGCCCGGCCGGCGCCTGCGAGAATTTGGAGGCACACACATGAGTTCACACGACCAGCCGACGGACGTACCGCCGCTGACCGAGGAGATAGCGCCGGGGACGGCGACGGACCCGCCGGTCGGGGGGACCGACAGCGCGACGCTCATCGTCGACGGCGAGAGCGTCACGGTCGGGAAGGGGGCGACCCTCCTAGACGCCTTAGAGGCGACCGGCGCTGATGAGGACGTGCCGGCGCTCTGTCACTACGGTCGTGAGGGAATCGGCCCCCGCAGCGAGTGTCGTACCTGTATGGTCGAGACCGAGGAGCACGGCGTTGTCCCGTCCTGCAGCTACCCCGCGGCCGACGGGATGAGTGTCAGCACGACCGCCGAGGCCGCAGAGACCGCCCGGGACGTCAACCTGGACCTGGTGCTGTCGGACCACAATCTCCGGTGTACCACCTGCGGTAAGAACGGGCGCTGTGAACTCCAGGACGCCGCCATCGACAGCGGCGTCGAGGAGCCCCGCTACGGCGTGTTCGACGACCGGGATGCCTACGAGCCGATCGACGACACCTCCTCGTTCATCCAGATCGATCGCAACAAGTGCATCCTCTGTAATCGCTGTGTGGAGTCCTGCAACGACGTGCAGGTCGAAGGGGTACTCCGGATGGAGGGATCCGGTGCCGATACCCGCATCGGGTTCCAGAGCGACGCCGAGACGATGGAGGACTCCACCTGTGTCTCCTGTGGGCACTGTGTGACCGTCTGTCCGACCGGCGCGCTCGTGGAGAAGGGTATCGAGGACGCCACCACGTTACCCCTGCCGGGGTTCACCCAGCGCAACAGCGTCGGGAAGGTTATCGAGTCCTCAGGGAGAGAGCGCGGCCCGATGACGCCGATGAAACGACAGGGCGGCAGTCCCGCCACCGATGGGGGCGAGGAGCCAGCCACCGACGGCGGTCTCGAGGACGTGGACGACGGCGACGACGGGTCGTCCGAGTGGCCGCCGGACGACCGCGACGCCGACAGCGGAGGTGAGTGGCCATGAGCGACGAAGAGAAAAAAGGCGTTGCGGGCTACATGCAGCGGGCGAAGGAGCAGGCCCTGAAGAACGTCGAGCACGTCGCCGAGGGGGTCGCGGCGGGGAGCCTCTCGGAGGGACAGCTGTTCCGTATCGCTGAGACCGTCGGCGATCGGCAGCTGGAGGAGCTGAACGTCGTGGACACGACCTGCGGCTACTGCGCTGTCGGCTGCCGGTTCGACCTGTACGCCGACGACGAGGAGGTGCTCGCGGTTCGGCCCACCGAGGATGAGGACGCGCCGGTGAACGGCATCTCCACCTGTGTGAAGGGGAAGTTCAGCTACGACTTCGTCAGCTCCGACGACCGCCTAGAACAGCCGCTCGTCCGCGAGGACGGGGAGTTCCGGGAGGCGTCCTGGAAAGAGGCGCTGTCGCGGGCTGCCGAGGGGCTGGGCAGCATCAGGGACGAACACGGCGGGGAGTCGTTGGGCGTCATCGCCTCCTCGAAGGCGACCAACGAGGAGAACTACCTGATGGGGAAGTTCGCCCGGCAGGTCCTCGGGACGAACAACGTGGACAACTGCAACCGGCTGTGTCACTCCTCAACGGTCGCGGCACTGGCGCAGGTGGTCGGCTACGGAGCCGCCTCGGTATCGATGGAGGACCTGGAGACGGCGGACTGCTATCTGCTCACCGGCTCGAACACGACTGAGGCCCATCCGGTGATTGCCACGCGCATCAAACAGCAAGTCCGGGACGGCTCGGAGCTGATGGTGTTCGACCCTCGGCGCATCCAGATGGCGGAGTACGCCACTCAGTACTCGCGGACCCGGCCAGGCTACGACATCGCCTGGATCAACGGCATCACTCGCTACGTTATCGAGAACGACCTCTACGATGAGGCGTTCGTTGAGGAGCGGACGCGCGGCTTTGAGGAGCTGCGGGAGGCCGTTCAGCCGTTCACCCCCGAGCGGGTGGAGGAGCTATCAGGCGTCCCCCACGACGAGATAGTCTCCGCGGCCGAGACGCTGGCGGAGGCGGACACCTGTGTGTTCGGCTGGACGCTCGGGCTGACCGAGCACTCCACCGGCACGGACAACGTGATGGCGCTCGCGAATCTGGCGCTGATTCTGGGCCACATCGGGGAGCCGGGCTCCGGACTGTCCCCGTTCCGCGGGCAGAACAACGTCCAAGGCGGCGGTGGGGACATGGGCCCGCTGCCGGACAACCTGCCGGGCTACCAAGACGTCGCCGACGACGAAATCCGCGCGAAGTTCGAGGAGGCATGGGACTGCGACATCTCCGAGGAGTACGGCCTTTATACGACGGACATGTTCCTAGCTGCCGACCAGGACGAGTTGAAAGGGATGTACATCATTGGGGAGAACGCCGCCCTCTCCGAACCGAACGTCCAGCACGCCGGCGAAGTGCTGGAGGAACTCGATTTCCTGGTGGTGCAGGACCTGTTCCTCACGGAGACTGCCGAGTACGCCGACGTGGTGTTGCCGGCGTGCACGTTCGTCGAGAAGACTGGCACGTTCACCAACACCGACCGCCGGGTCCAGATGGTGAAGCAGGCGATGGAGCCCCGGGGTGACTCTCGCTCGGACTGGGAGATCCTCCAGGCGCTGGCAAACCGGATGGGCCGGGAGTGGGACTACGACGACACGGCCGAGATAATGCGGGAAGTGAACTCCCTGACCCCCATCTACGGCGGCGTCACCCACGAGCGCGTGGAGGAGGAGGGCGGCCTCCAGTGGCCCTGCTGGGACATGGACCACCCCGGCACCCCGCGACTGTACACGGAGGAGTTCAATACCGAGGACGGACTGGCCCACCTCCAGCCGGTGGGCCACCGTGAGCCCGCCGAGGGGCCCGACGAGGAGTACCCATTCACGCTGACGACGGGTCGGGTGCTGTACCAGTACCACACCGGGACGATGACCCACCGCGAGCCCGGCATCATGGGGTACGCCGGCAGCGACTTCATCGAGATCCACCCGGAGACAGCGGCGAGCCACGGCATCGAGCACGGCGACATGGTGCGGGTCGAGTCCCGCCGGGGCGCCGTGGAGGTGCCCGCACAGGTGACTGAGCGGCCCGGAAAGGACAACGTGTTCGTCCCCATCCACTTCGCGGAGTCAGCGGTGAACACGCTCACCGACGAGGAGCATCTCGATCCGCAGGCGTCAACGCCGGAGTACAAGGTGTCAGCGGTGCGGATCAGCCCAGTCGAGGGGGAGTCGAGCCCAATAATCGATAGCGACCGCGAAGCGGCGATGGACGACGACTGACAATGGCAACCGACTACAGCTTCGAGCCGGCGGAGGGCGGGACGGACGCGATGAGCGACGGCGAGCAGGCGCTCCGGGAGGCCATCGACGAGAACGGCGAGCAGCTAGCGAGCGTGCTCGAACAGACCGACCAGTTCGGCGACCTGCTGGAGACGGCGATACTGGTGATCGCCAGCGCCGAGGACGA
>CAZLOO010000207.1:0-4841 GCA_964561055.1 uncultured Halobacteriales archaeon | reverse complement strand
AGTTCCGCCGCTCGAAGATGCCGGTCGCCGTCGCCATCGTCGCCGGCGTCGTCGCGGTCGCGGCACTTACACCGCTGTCGATCGTGGTGGCGGCACTGGCGGGCGTGCTGGCGATGGTGCTTACCGGCTGTCTGGACCCCGCGGAGATCTACGACGCCGTTCAGTGGGACATCATCTTTCTGCTCGCGGGCGTAATACCGCTAGGGATTGCCCTGCAGCGCACCGGCGGCGCGGTGCTGGTCGCTGACGCGCTGGTCGCCGTCGCCGGGACGCTCCCCGCGGTCGCCGTGCTCGCGCTGCTGTATCTCGTTACCGCGGCGCTGACGAACGTCATCTCCAACAACGCCGCCGTCGTGCTGATGATACCGGTGGCCGCTCAGACTGCCGTCGGGGTGGGGGCGAACACGCTCGCTTTCCTGCTGGCGGTCACGTTCGCCGCCTCAACGGCGTTCATGACGCCGGTGGGCTATCAGACGAACCTGTTCGTGTACGGCCCCGGCGGCTACCGGTTCACCGACTACCTTCGAGTCGGGACGCCTCTGCAGCTGCTGTTCGCCGTCGTAACGACTGCCGGCATCTGGGCAGTGTTCGGGCTGTGACCCCCCGTCACCCACATTGCTCATGTAGTCGGTCCGCGTAGCCGGGGCATGGACAACCCCGAGCCGCCAGGTGGCCCGGTTGGCCTCGCGCGAGCCTATTACGAGAGCGTCGACGCAGGGAACTACGAGCGCCTGCGCGGTCTGCTGACCGAAGGATTCGTCCAGGAACGCCCGGACCGCCGGCTAAAGGGTGCCGACCGGTTCGTGAAGTTCATGCGCGAGGAGCGCCCGGAGACCAACACCACCCACATCGTCGACGAGGTGTACACCGGCGAGAGTGGAGTGGCCGTCCGGGGGCGGCTGCTCCGGGCCGACGGAAGTGAGTGGTTCGCGTTTGTCGACAGCTTTGACGTCGAGAACGGCCGCCTCGCGGCGCTGGAGACGTTTACCCGGTGAGGTAGTCAGCGTTTTACGCCTGCTGGCCCACCAGCCGGTATGGACCCGGAATCGCTTGAGACGACCATCGTCGACGGCTACGTCGACGAGCCGGCTCACTTCGGCGTGCCGCCTTATGTCTCTACCTACCCTCGCTACACCGCGGGCGCGCTGGTCGATGTCGGTGTCCCTGTCGATCAGATCACCTATCACACTATCGACGCGCTACGCGACGACCCGGACCGCTGGTGCGACGTGGAGTCGGCGGACCTGCTGGTGTACGTCGGCGGGATGACTGTCCCCGGAAAGTACGTCGGCGGTACGCCTGCCGAACCGAACGAGGTGCGCCGCATCGCTTGGACCGCCAAGGGCACCTCCCTGATGGGTGGGCCGGTGCGGTTCGGGGTGGGTGATGCGAACGAGGGCGCAACCGAGACCGCCCGCGACGATTTGGACTTCGACTTCGTCGCGAAGGGGGACATCGAAGCGGCGGCTCACGACCTTGTCCGCGAGGGCCTCGAGGGGTTCGACAACCGGATGCGCGACGTCGCGGAAGTGACCCGCTGGGCTCAAAAGGGCGCGTTCATCGTTGAGAGTCACCCGAACTACCCGGAGTACCTCATCGCGGAACTGGAGACCGGTCGTGGCTGTCCGTACCGCTGCTCGTTCTGCACGGAGCCGCTGTACGGCAATCCATCGTTCCGGCCACCCGAGACTGTCGTCGCTGAGGTGGAGGCACTGTACAACGCCGGGGTGCGCCACTTCCGACTGGGCCGGCAGGCGGACATCCTCGCGTACGGCGGCGATGGTGAGCGGCCCAACCCTGGCGCGCTCCGGGAACTGTACGGCGGTATCCGCGAGGTCGCGCCCGACCTGGGGACGCTTCACCTTGACAACATGAACCCCGTCACCATCGTGGAGTGGCCCGAGTTGGCCCGCGAAGGAATCAGAGTCATCGCTGAGCACAACACACCTGGGGACACGGCCGCCTTCGGTCTGGAGAGCGCCGACCCGGTAGTCCAGGAGCAGAACAACCTGCTGGTCACCGCCGATGAGTGCTTCCGCGCCGTAGAAATTCTCAACGAGGAGGGGGGATGGCGCCCGGAAGACGGCCCGCCTGGCCCGTCGCTCAAGGGCACGGGCAAGCGCCTCCCGAAGCTCCTGCCCGGCATCAACCTCGTCCACGGGCTGGCCGGCGAGCGCCCGGAGACCTACGAGCACAACAAGCGGTTCCTCCGACGAGTGTACGACGAGGGTCTGCTGCTCCGGCGGGTGAACATCCGTCAGGTGATGGCCTTCGAGGGCACCGAGATGTCCGACACCGGCGCCGAGGTCGCCAAGGAGCACCGCGAGCAGTTCAAGTCCTACAAACAGGAGGTTCGCGAGACGGTTGACCGGCCGATGCTAAAGCGGCTGGCCCCGCCGGGGACACGCCTTCCGGGGGTCCACTTGGAGTACCACCAGGACGGGCGGACGTTCGGCCGACAGCTCGGCACCTATTCGCTGCTCGTAGCAGTCCCAGGCGAGCGGGAGCTGGGCCAGATTATCGACGTCGCGGTCACCGACCACGGCTACCGCTCGGTGACGGGGGTGCCGTACCCGCTTGATCTCAACTCGGCGTCGATGGACGAGCTGACTGCCGTCCCTGGAATCGGTCGCAGCCGGGCCGGCGACATCGTCGTGGGGCGCCCCCACCGCTCGGTTGCGGACGTGGACGAGTCGCTGACGCCGTTCGCCACCGTCGAGCCGCCCGCCGAGGCTGGCCCGACGAGATAGGGAAGGCACTTACCGCCCGGCGACCGTAGCCGCCATATGGCAGAGGTGAGCGTCGTCCTCCCCGCATACAACGAGGAGGACACAATCGAGGGGACGGTCGCCACCACCCTCGAGACGCTCGCCGATTTCCTCCCGGCAGGGAGCTTCGAGGTGCTGGTCGCCGAGGACGGCTGCGAAGACCGCACTCCCGAAATCGCCGCCCGTATCGCCGGGGAGGACTCCCGGGTGCGTCACGTCCACTCCGACGAGCGGCTGGGCCGGGGCGGCGCCCTCGAGCGGGCGTTCCGGCTGGCAGAGGGGGAGACGCTGGCGTACTTCGACACGGACATGGCAACGGACATGTCCCATCTTGAGGAGTTGATCGGGTCCGTCCGCTCCGGCGGGTACGAGTTCGCGACCGGCTCCCGGTGGATGCCCGGTAACGTCGCCGACCGACCGCCCGAGCGGGGGATTCCGAGCAAGGGATTCAACACGCTCGTCCGGGCGCTGCTGGGCTCGGAGCTGCGCGACCACCAATGTGGATTCAAGGCGTTCGACCGGGCGGCGCTGTTCGACGTGCTGGAGGACGTCGGCGACGAGCACTGGTTCTGGGATACGGAGGTGCTGGTCCGAGCCCAGCGCCGGGGCTACCGGGTGAAGGAGTTCCCCGTCGACTGGACGCCGAAGGGGGACACGAAGGTTGATCTCGTCCGGGACGTGCTGGGAATGGGAAGCCAGGTCCTTCGCTGCTGGTGGGAGTTCGCCGTCAATCCCCGCATCACCCGCCGGGTTACCCTCGCGGGTGGCACAGGCCTGGTCGTGCTCGCGGTGGCGCTGATGACCGTCTACCTCGATCCTTCGCGGGTACTCGCGGAGATGTCCCGCGCTGACCCTGCACTAGTCGGCGCCGCCGCTGCCGTGTACCTGCTCTCCTGGCCGCTCCGGGGGCTACGCTACCGGGACATCCTCCGGGTGCTGGGCTACGAGGAGGGGACTGGCTTCCTGACAGGGGCGATATTCATCTCTCAGACCGGTAATCTTGTCTTCCCAGCCCGGGCCGGTGACGCCGTCAGAGCGTACGTCATCAAGGCCCGCCGGTCGATCCCATACACCTCCGGGTTCGCCTCGCTTGCTGTTGAGCGGGTGTTCGATCTGCTCACCATCGCTACCCTCGCGGGTGTGGTGCTGGCGGGGCTGTCGGTGGCGGGTTTCGATCTCTCGGGGCTGGACGCGCTCCCGCCGGCCTACCGCGAGAGCGGCCGGACGGCCCTCCGAGTCGCGGCGGTTGTCGGCGGTGCAGCACTGCTGGTAGCAGTGACGGTACTGCTCACGGCGGGCCGTGATACCGCTTACGTTCGACGGGCGGTGCGGGCAGTGAGTGACGACTCCTATGCCGACTACGTCGCCGACCGTCTCGAGCAGTTCGTCGGCGACGTTCAGGCCGTTGCAGCTGACCGGGGGGCGTTCGTCCGCGTCGGCGGGACCAGCGTAGCCGTCTGGACACTGGACGTGGTGACCGCGCTGCTGGTGTTCGCCGCCTTCGACGTGACGCTGGCGCCGGTGACGCTGGTAGCGGTGGGATTTTTCGCTGTTTCCGTTGGCAACCTCGCGAAGGTGCTCCCGCTGTCGCCGGGTGGTATCGGCCTGTACGAGGGGGCGTTCACTCTGCTGGTGGTGGCGCTCACTCCAGTCGCGTGGCCGGTGGCGCTGGGCGCGGCCGTCGTCGACCACGCCGTAAAGAACATCGTCACCGTCGCGGGAGGGGTGGTGGCGACGGCTGTATTGAACGTCTCGCTGACGACGGCCGTTGAGGAGTCCCGCAGCGCCGACCCTGCCGAGACGGACTGAATCTTCTGCTGGCCGTGACAGTTTTGCACAACTCACCGGAACCGTTATGAGGATGTCGTCTGTACATATCCGTAATGCGCCCGGGGGTCTGTGACGTTGTTCCCGGGCAGCGCACGGTGCGGTCACCAGAGCCACATGAGCGACACTGATACGCGAACCAGAGAACGAGAGACCGAGGAGTCGGCAGAACCGGAGTCCGAGAGCCTTGACTGCCCCGAGTGTGGTGGTCGGCTGCAGGCCGACTCCGAGCACGGCGAGACCGTC
>CAZLOO010000206.1:0-4869 GCA_964561055.1 uncultured Halobacteriales archaeon | reverse complement strand
CGACGAGGCGACCAGCGACGTCGACACGGAGACCGAGGAGCTAATCCAGGAAAGCCTCAATCGGCTGGTGGAGGACCGTACCGCGTTCGTCATCGCCCATCGGCTCTCCACGATCCGGGACGCCGACGAGATTGTCGTGCTGGAGGACGGGGAGATAGCCGAGCAGGGGTCCCACGAGCGGTTGCTTGCGGCCGGCGGGGAGTACGCCGACCTCTGGGCCGCACAGGCCGACACCGGGGCCGCGCCCGCCGACGACTGAACGGACTACTGCTCGACCGCCGTTTCCTCCGCCATCGCCGGCGCCGGCCCTGTCTAGTGGTGGATAGTGGTCTCGAGGCCGTAGCGAGGCGGATATTCGACGACGAGGCGGAGCCATGCCGGCTCCAGCAGCGCTAAGAGGTGCTCGTAGGTGCGGCGCGCGAGCGCCTCGTGCCCGATCTCCTCGCCGCGGTAGCCACCGACGTGGTCCCGCAGGTTCATCAGTTCAACCGCGTGGGCGTCGGGGACGTTCTCGACGCGGACGGTGTAGAAGTCCGCCGTTCCCTCGTAGGGACACCACGCCGTCACGGCGGACCTCTCGACGGTAATCGGTCTCTCGCTCTCGACGCGCTCGCCGATTGCCGAGGGAGCACGACGGTCGGGGACGGGGTCGGAGTTCTCGGCCACACCCGTGGTACCCCCGGGTGGGCTTAGGTGCCCCCTCGACCAGTACCGCCGCGGAGTGAACCCTTTTATTTGGGAGCGCCCAATCGATGGGCGTGAGCCGGCCGTCGTATCTGGAGTACTTCCCGTACGAACCCTACGACCACCAGCGCGAGGCGATGGACGCCATCGGCGACGCGCTGGTAGACGGCCGGGACGTGCTGTTCGAGGGGGCAACTGGTACAGGAAAGACGCTAGCGGCGCTGGCGCCGGCGCTGGCCCACGCCCGCGCCGCGGACAAGACGGTCGTCATAACGACCAACGTCCACCAGCAGACCCGCCAGTTCATCGAAGAGGCCCGCGCAATTACCCGCCAGACGCCCATCCGGGCAGTCGTGTTTCGCGGGAAGCTGGAGATGTGCCACATCGACGTGGACTACGCCGAGTGCCAGGCGCTCAGGGAGGCGACCCGGGACGCGGTGGATCTCGAGGAGGACCGGGAGGCGCTGGCCGAGCGGGCCGACGCTCTCGAGGGGGAGGTCGGTCGCGGCGCGGTGATGGAAGAGCTGACGGCCGTCGAATCCGAGTTGGAGGAGTTGGAGGAGCGCACCTGTGACTACTACCGCGCCAATCTCCGCGAGGACACCGACCCCTTCTACGAGTGGCTGTTCGACGACGTTCGCACGCCCGAGCAGATATACGAGCAGGCTGGTGAAGCCGGCTTCTGCGGCTACGAACTGCTAAAGGAGGGAATGGAGGGAGTTGACCTCGCCATCTGCAACTACCACCACCTGCTGGACCCGATGATCCGCGAGCAATTCCTCCGGTGGCTCGGCCGCGAGCCGGAGGAAGTCATAGCCGTCTTCGACGAGAGCCACAACGTCGAGAGCGCCGCCCGGGACCACGCCGCCCGGACGCTCACCGAGACGACGCTAGACGGGGCGCTCGCCGAGATAGAGAAGGCCGACGACCCACGGGCCGGGCCGGCGGAGAACGTCGTGAGCGCGTTCCGGGACGCCCTGCGGGAGACGTACGACGGGGCGCTGGCGTTCGGGGAGCGTGAGGCGGTCGGCGACGACTGGGAGGACCTCTCGATAACGAACGAGCGCGGACGGGACGACCTCACGCTGGCCTTCCTGGAGGCGTATACCGGTCAAGGCATCCACGGCGATCTGGACAGCGCCGTCGAGCTAGGGGAGGCGCTGGACGAGCAATACCAGCAGGCGTACAAGCGCGGGGAGACCGCCACTCGGAAGGACTGCCGGCTGCTCACCGTCGCCCGGTTCGTCGACGACTGGCTGCGCGACTCCGACGGCGAGGGGCAGTACCCCGTCGTCAGCGTCCGGAACGCCGGCGAGGGGGTATACGGTCGTGCGGAGCTGTACACCTGCATCCCCCAGCGGGTGACGGCACCACTGTTCGACGAGCTCTACGCCAGCGTGCTGATGAGCGCCACCCTCCGGCCGTTCGACGTGCTCGGGGCGGTGCTGGGCCTCAAGGACGACCCCGTGGAGCTGGCCTACGGGCCGCAGTTCCCCCCGGAGCGCCGGCGAACCTACGCCGTGGACCTACCGGCGCTGTTCGCCAGCCGTCGGGGTGATCCCGAGGTCCAAGACGCCGTCGCCGGCGCCCTCGAGGACGCCGTGCAGTTCACTCCGGGGAACACGCTGGCGTTCTTCCCTAGCTACAGCGAGGCCGAGCGCTACCACGGGATGTTGGACCTCGATGGGGCCACCTACCTCGATCGCCCGGGCGAGTCCGCCGAGAGCCTCAAGCGGTCGTTCGTCGCCGACGAGGACGCCACCCTGTTCACCTCGCTGTGGGGCACGCTCGCCGAGGGGGTGAGTTTCGACGGCGACGACGCTCGTACCGTCGCCGTCGTCGGGGTCCCCTATCCACAGCTGGACGACCGGGCGAAGGCCGTCCAGGACGCCTACGAGACGGCCTTCGACGGCGGCGAGGAGGTGGGCTGGCGCTACGCAGTCGAGGTGCCGACAGTGCGCAAGACCCGCCAGGCGCTCGGGCGGGTGGTGCGCTCCCCGGAGGACTTCGGCGTGCGACTGCTGCTCGACGAGCGCTATACCCGCCGGGGGCGCCGGGAGATGCGCAAGTACAGCGTGCTCGACGCGTTCCCAGAGGAGCAACGCGAGGAGATAATCGACATCAAGCCGGAGAAGCTTCGGTTCGCGATGCTGAATTTCTACTCGGATATGGACGCCTGGCCGGCCGAGCCGCCGACCCCTTAAATGTAGTCCAAGAAGTACAGCGCGATGACGACGATGATAATTAGCCCGACGATGTTCGACAGCGGGCCGAGCGCGAACTCCAGCACGTCGAAGACGATGTTGACGACCAGGTAGACGATTACCAGCACGAGGACGATCTTCAGCAGGCCCTCGGCGTCCACTGCGCCACGTATGTCCATGTTGCCGTCCACTCCTGTTGCGAGCAAAAGCGTGGTGGCCAGCCGCGCCTGGTGTTAGCACGGCTGACAACGGCTGCGGAACGAGCCAGTTTTATACCGGAGGGACGACACTGTCGACATAGATGACACGGACCGCCCACTCCCGGCACGCCGCCCCCGGAGCGGTCCGTCCCCCCTTCTTCCGACCGCGACCGGGCCGCTAGGCCCGCACAGACACATCCCCCGACGGTCGGCATTGCTTACAAACACGGAGAGAGACAACACATATGACAGGGAATACGGTCGCGCTCGCCTTCTCGGGCGGGCTCGACACGACGGTCTGCGTACCGCTGCTGAAAGAGGAGTACGGCTACGACGACGTGCTCGGGGTGACGGTCGACGTCGGCCAACCCGAGGCGGAGTTCGAGGAGGCCGAGGAAACCGCCACGGCGCTCGACGTCGAGCACGTCGTCGTCGATGCCCGCGAGGAGTTCGCGGAGTTGTGCCTGCGGGCAGTCCGGGCCAACGCTGACTATCAGGGCTACCCGCTCGGGACGGCGCTGGCCCGGCCGGTGATCGCTACCGCCATCCTGGAGGTTGCCAAGGACCACGGCTGTACGGCGCTGGCTCACGGCTGCACGGGGAAAGGCAACGACCAGCTCCGGTTCGAGGCGGTGTGGCGCGACACCGACATGGAGGTGATCGCGCCGGTCCGGGAGCTTGGGCTCACCCGCGAGTACGAGATACAGTACGCCGCCGAACGGGACCTCCCCGTCGAGAGCGGCAACGAGGGTGCCTGGAGCATCGACACGAACCTCTGGAGCCGCTCGGTCGAAGGCGCCGACCTGGAGGACCCCGGCTACGTCCCGCCGGAGGATATCTACGAGTGGACGACCCAGCCCGGAAGCGCCGAGAGCGAACTCATCGAGATACAGTTCCAGGACGGCTACGCGGTCGGACTGAATGGGGAGACGCTGGGTAGCGTGGAGCTAATCGAGCAGCTCAACGAGCAGGCCGGCGCCCACGGCATCGGTCGGACGGACATGATGGAGGACCGGATGCTCGGGCTGAAAGTGCGCGAGAACTATGAGCACCCGGCGGCGACGGTACTTCTCAACGCCCACGCCGCTCTCGAGGGGCTGGTGCTCACCCAGGAGGAGCGCGCCACGAAGGAGGGTATCGACCAGCAGTGGTCGGAGAAGGCCTACCAGGGGCTGCTGAGCGCCCCCCTGACGGACGCGCTAGAAGGGTTCATCGACGTCACCCAGAGCCGGGTGACCGGTACCGTGACGATGAAGCTGGAGGGCGGCACCGCTCGTCCGGTCGCCCGCGAGAGCGAGTACGCGGTGTATAGCGAGTCGGCGGCGTCGTTCAACACGGAGACCGTCGACGGAATCGAGCAGGCCGACGCCACCGGCGTCGCCAAGTACCACGGTTTCCAGGACCGGCTGGCCCGGGCGGCCATCGACCGTGCGGAGGCGACCGCCGAGGCGGTGACCGACGGCGGGAGCGGCGCTGGTACTGGTACTGGAACGGGGAACGACGACTGAGATGACCGGGGACGACAGGGACGGCACGGCGGTCCGTGGCGACCGGTTCAGCGGCGGCCCCGCCCGCGGATTCCTGTCGTCGCTGGCGGCCGACGAGCGCATCTTCGAGGCGGACGTCGCGGTCGACCGCGCCCACGTCGTGATGCTCGCCGAGGAGGGCGTGCTCGGGGACGACCAGGCTGGGGAGATACTCACCGCGCTGGACGCCATCGCGGTCGCCGGCCACGGCCAGCTGCCGGACGGCGAGGACGTCCACGAGGCTATCGAGTCCGC
>CAZLOO010000205.1:0-4893 GCA_964561055.1 uncultured Halobacteriales archaeon | reverse complement strand
TGGGTCGAATCACCTGATTCTTCGCAAACCAGAACCGCAAGAAGGAAGCCGGATTGGAGTGCTCCGGCCGGGATTTGAACCCAGGTCATTGCCTCGAGAGGGCAATATGATTGGCCGGACTACACTACCGGAGCGTGCCAGAGCGTAGCGCTGCATCGCGTTTAATCGTTCCGTTTCGGTCCGCTGGATCACTCATCGTCGAACGGTGAACTGACGCCCTCGGGCTCCTCGCCGGCGATTGAGATGATGTTCTCCCGCCCGACCCGGAGCTTCGAGATGTCGCCGTCGTCCTCCATATCCGACAGCAGCATGCTCACCTTCGACTTCGACCAGCCGGTTTCGTCAACGATGTTTACCTGCTTCATCCGACCCCCGTTGCCCTCCAAGAGCCGCAACACGCGGTCCTCGTCGCTTAGAAGTTCCTCGTCGGCGACCGCGGCCTCCCCGTCGGCGCCGGCCCCGTCACTCCCCCCGGACGGCTCCCCTGTCTCGGCGGTATCCGCAGCCGCCGCGCCGGCAGGCGGGTCGGTCCCGTCCGTTTCTGCCAGCGCGCCGCTGCGGTAGACCACGGCCCCGCCGAGCGCCACCACCACCAGCATCGTCCCGACGAGCCACAGCGGGAGCCCTGCTAGCCCTCCGTCTCCGCTCTGGTCGATCGGACGAGCGCCGCGTTCGCGGAACATCACCTGCGGCCGGGAACTGAGGAACTGCTGGCCGTCTTCGCCGCCGTCCCAGGCGACGCTACGCTCGGTCTCACGGTCCGGCGTCGGGCTGACGGACGTTATCGTCACGTTCGGCCCGGGCCGGATCACGAGCCGCTCGCTCGGGGCGATGAAAAAGCCGCCTTCGAACACGTCACCGATCTCGAGGGTTCCCTCCTCCTCGGCAGCAAATCCGGTCCAGACGAACGACATCTCGACGACACCGATGCGCGTGCCGACCTGGTCGCGGACAACCGCCTGCTTCGTGAACCCGGTAGCGGTCATGTCCCGGCCTGTGCGGTTGCCGGCCTCGGCGGTCAGAGCTGACGCCCGGGTCCTGAACCCGGCGTACAGCTCCGTCTCTTGGCTGTTGAATCGGTCGGCGTAACTCCGGAACTCCGTTACTTCCGACTCGTTAGCCAGGGGCCGCCGGTAGGAGACGGTCCATCGGGCCGAGCCGTTCTCGAACACCTCGATTGTGTAGGTCGTCCGGTCGAACTGGTCCTCCTGGATCGTCCCCGACGGCTCCGCGGGGCCTGTGGCCGCGCCCGCAGCGGGCGCCAGCGACACCGCTACTAGGACGGCACACGTCAGGAGTGCGACGGGCTGCGACCGAGGCATCCGTTTGCGGGTTCACCCGGCGGGTATAAAACGCGTGTGGCCCCGGGTCAGGTACGGTAACTTGCGACGTGGTCAGGCTGAAAACATAGCGCTCGACCCAATTCTGATCGGAGGACGAGCGCTCAGTCGCTGGCCGCAGCGACGGCCCCCTCGACGGCGTCCAGATCGGGGAAGGTGAGCGGCTCTGTCGCCCGCCAGGCGTACTCGACGGTGCGGTCCGGCGCGAGCACGAACACGCTGCGCTGGGCGATGCCGGCCAGCGGCCCTCCCTCGGTCCGGACCCCGAACCGCTCGATGACGTCGGTATTGAAGCCGCTGACGAGCGGGAACCCCAGGCCGTAGCGTTCGATGAACGCGAGCTGTGGCCATGGCGGGTCCACGCTAACGCCGTACACGTCAGCATCGAGGTCGCCAACCTCCGGCAGCCAGTCCCGCAGCTCGCACATCTCCCGGGTGCAGGTGCGTGAGAACACCCCTGGAAAGAACGCCAGAACGACTGGCCCGTCCGCGAGTGCCGTCGCTAGGTCGAACGTGTCGACGTCATCGCCGGTGTACTCCCCGCTCTCGGTCGCGGTCGCCGCTTCCGGGGTTGCCATCGGCGCCGTGAACGCCGGCGCGCGGTCGCCCTGCTGGAGCATACCCGAGGTTAGTGCCCAAGAGGGTATCAGCCTTCAGGCTACTGCTCGGGCTCCCGCTCCCGTTCGGCCTTGGGCCGTTCCGGCCCGTTCTCCGTCGCTACCAGCTCCTCCAGCCGTCGCTCGAACTCCTCGTCGCCGATTTCACCGCGGGCGTACCGCTCGCGCAGCGTCTCCAGGGGGTCCTCCCGGGGCTCCGTTGCCGCGCCCGCCCTGGCGGCGAGGTCGTCGTCCTCCCCGAGCCACTCCCGGAGGACGCCCGGCCCCGGTACGAGCGCGAGCCAGCCGACGACGAACACGACCGCGGCGACGTCGAACCCCACCGTCCAGCCCATGAGTATCCCGACCGGGAGGGTCAGGACGGCGACGAAGCCGATCAGCCCCTCGGGAACTTCCACTATACGGACCCTGGCAGTCGCCCGTCGGAAAGCGTTGTGCTACCGCTCTTCGGTGTGCCGGACATCCACGGCCACGCCGCGGGTGGACTCGCGCATCTCCGGGCCACTCATCGCCGCCCGGCCGACGCCGAACGCGGCGGCCCCCTCGAACACCACTTCGTCGCCAACCCGGATACCGTCGCTGGCGCCGGTCACGCCCGGGGCGAGGACGCTCCCCTGCGGGACGAATCCCTCAATGTTGACTTTCAGGAGATCGACGTCGCTCTCGATCCACCGGCGGCCGCCCGCCAGCGTGAGCGCCAGCGTCCCGTACGGCTTCACCAGGGTCGCCAGCTGCTCGCCCTCGCTCAGCACCCGCAGCCCCGGGTAGCGTCCGCCAGTGGTGATGTCCCCGAACAGCGCATCGCCAGCGTGCCCCGACTCGCAGATGAACTGCCAGTCCGCCACCGCGCGGACCGTGTTGTGTTCGCGCTCGCGCTTGCGGTAGCGGGGCTCCCCCTCCAGGCTGTCGGACAGCGCCGCCAGCGACGCCTCCGTCGTCGGGTGGTCCTCGACCGTGTACTCGAACTCGATGCCCAGCCGCTCCTCGACCTGGCCGATGACCCGCTGATAGCCGCCCGACGGGACGTGCGCGACGTAGCGCGGGTACTTGTTGTTCTCAAGGTAGCGCGCCAGCACGCTCGCGACGAACTCCACCTCGCCGGCGCTCCAGCGGCCAGTGACAACGGAGTCGTACTGCTGAGCCGGGTAGGTGAGCTCCAGCTCCTGAGGAACAATCCCGATAGGGGAGGTCATCGACAGCTTGTGAGCTCGGTAGTCGATCGCCCGTCGGAACTGCTCGTGGCTGGTGGAGTCGCCGTACGGCTTGCGCGCTGAGCAGGGGACCACGACCAGCGGCGCGTCGAAGCGGTTGCGGTAGCGGTCCGTCACCCGGTGGGCGAAGCGCTGTATCTCCACGCGCCGCAGGGTGTCTTCGCTTGCGGCCAGCAGCTTCGAGCGTCGCACGACGGGCGTGCGCTGTTCGATGTAGGCGTACTGATCGTCGAGCCGCCGGAACGTGGCTGTGAGCCACGCCTCGTGGCGGGCCTGGCCCTCAATGTAGTCCCGCAGGCGGCCCGCCCGAATCCGCTCGCGCACCCGTGACAGCTCCGCCTGAAGGGCATTCACGTTGTGGCGGGCACAGTCCCCGCGGTCGAATTTCTCGCGGGGGACACGGCACGCCTCGCAGGCACACGGTAGCTCCGTCAGATCCTCCAGGAACGCTTCCCCATCCGTGGTGAGGTAGAACCCCTCCAGCCCGCGGACATGCGCTCGATCCGAGTCCACGAGATCCACCCCGGCGTAGGCGAGGGTCGCGACGTTCGCCGGCGTCGCCACGCCCGACAGCACTAGCGCTGTGTCCGTCGGCACCGCCTCGCGGACGGCGACGACCGCCTCTACGAACGCCTCGGCGTGGCCCACGACGCCGGGGGCGCCCGACAAAACGTAGGCGTCGGCGCCGTAGTCCGCCGCGGTCGCGGCCGTCACCACCGCCGCCGAGGGGTAATCGACGTCCGGGTACTTGACCGCGAAGGCCTCCTGGACCCGCTCGTCGGTGCCCGAGGGGAACCCGCGATGGGGGAGCACCGTCAGCACGGACTCATCGCCCTCCGGTGCGTCCCGGTCTGTCGGCCACAGGCTGCCGGCGTCCCTCAGCACGTCGTCACCCAGCGCCGGGGTCCGCAGGGGGTCGGTCAGCCGCAGTTCGCCCAGTCGGGCGGCGCCGTCGTGCTCGTGAATCTCGAAGTACTCCGTCATCGCTCGCCCTCCGTGTCACTAGTGGCGTCGGGAGGTGGCGACCCGCCCTCGCTCCCGAGTCGGTACTCTTCGACGTCCTCCGGCAGGCCCGCTAGCGCCTCTTCGGGCCAGCCTCCGTGGGCGAGAGTGAACGACGCCGTCGGATTAGCGGCTGCGAGCCGGGCGATTCCCTCCACGGCGGCCTCGCAGGCCTGCCGGGAGGGGCGGGCCGGGACCTCCGCCGTCAGAGGGTAGCTGTCCGAAAGTGCCCGCGGGAACGGGCCAAACGGTGCCACCACGCGCCAGGTGTCGTCGTAGCGGCTATTGTTCTCTCCCTCAGTGAGCAGCACCTCCGCGCCCTCCGGCAGGTCGAGCCGGGAGAGCCGGTTATGATGGCGCAGCACCTCCGGCCGACGAGCGGATTCGGCTGACACCGCGAAGAAAGAGTCCTTCGTCGCGGGATCGGTGCGCTCGATTGTCGCCGCGTCGTCCAGCAGCCGTCGGTAGCCATCCACCAGTCGCGGGTGCCCGCGGGCGCGGGCGTCAACGAGCCCCAGCAGGCGACCCCGGCGGATGGCCTCGCGCACCCGGCGCATCTCCGCGAACGTCACGTGGAGGTTGTGTCGCGCGAGCAGGCGTTCGCGCTCCTCGTCGTTGAGCCGGCCCAACTCCTCGGGGGTGTGGTCCGTACACACCGGGCAGGCACACGGAAACACCTCCAAATCGTCGAGGTGCTCGGTACCGCGGACGGTGAGATAGCGG
>CAZLOO010000204.1:0-4918 GCA_964561055.1 uncultured Halobacteriales archaeon | reverse complement strand
GGCGGCTGCACTCACTCCAACGAGTGCTTTCTCGCGTGGGGACAGCTCGGTTTCCCCAAGGAGCAGGTCCCGAAAGATGGCCCAACTATGATCGCTTGCCGGCTCTGCCATGATCTGCATAAAGCCTGGCACCTGTCCGAGCGTTTCTTCGATCTCTTGGACGGTTTGTTCTGATGCCATGGTTGGTGCATCCCCTCTGCGTATCACTCGCCCCACGCCTGTTGGTGAGGGGCAATCCGTCAGATTCGACATCGAAGAAGATAGTGTTACCCCGTGAACAGTGTTCACACGGTAGTATCTGTTCACAGAATCCTCGCTGATCGCGGCGCGAACGGGTGAACTCAATCGGGGCTGGACACGCCGGAGTCTCAGTCGGTGGTCCGTCGGTCCCAGTTGATGAATACGCGCCCTCTATTCAGCAGCGACCGATGGAACTACCGAGCCGCTGTCACAAGCGACGTGCTGAATACAGAGCGCGTATCGGCCACATTAGTGGCGAACCCTGAAGAGAGACAACGAGGAATCCCTTCGTATGCTCGTCATTGGAACCGGTGACGGTGCGTATCGCATCCCGGCGCTCGGTGACGACGTGACTCCCGACGTACAGAAAGTCCTCGATACACCCCGGGTCGAGCGCGTCCGACGCTTCGACGCCGTTGACGGCGTGTTCGCTGCCACCGGCAGCGGACTCTACTATTCAGCCGTAGGAACCAATTGGAGGGACCTCGGCGTCCCCGTGGAGACGGTCTGGGCAGTCACCGTTTCACCGACGGGTGAGTCGATTTACGCGGGAACCCGGCCGACACACGTGTACAGGGCTGCACTCCCCGACGACAGGATTCCCGAGGCTGGGGCTCTTGACTGGCAGGAACTCGATGACTTCCAGCAACTCCCCGGAAAGGACGACTGGGGCGTTCCACGCCACGACAACAAGGCCCAAGTTCGAGACCTCTGTATTCATCCCGACTCCCCCGACCAAGTCGTCGCCGGCGTCGAACCCGCCGGCGTTCACGTCAGCACCGACGGCGGCGAGACGTGGCACCCCCGGAGAGAAGGGGTGCACGAGGACGTCCACAGCCTTCACATCGTGGACGACGGGACGTACGTCGCGGCTACTGGGCGCGGGCTGTACCGCACGGCAGATGCGGGCCGCTCGTGGGACCGCCTTGACGACGCCGTTGACCAACGGTACTTCCGGACGGCCTATCAGCACGACGGGGTCCTCTATGCCTCTGGTGCGTGTGTCCCGCCGAGCGAACGGTGGGAAACCTCCGAGGCCGATCCCGCGCTGTTCGTGTGTCGAGACGGCAGGACACTCCAGCGTATCGAAGCGCCCGCTCCCGACGAAGTGGTCGTCGGCTGGACCTCCGTCGGAGGCACCCTCGTTAGCGCAACTCATCGGGGCAACGTCTTCCGACAAGATGGTGCCGACTGGCAGTCTGTCTGCACGATTCCGAGCCCCGAGACGATCCCTGGGTGCTATCACAACCTCGCGTAAAGGGTTCGACATCCACTACTGGTCCGCGATCAAGGAACGGTCATCCGGAATCGAACCGTCGGTCCTGACCACAGTAAGGGAACAGTACTGAATTCACACTCTGTATTCAGCACGGCGCTTCTGACAGGGATTGAGTAGTTCTCAACAGTCGTGCTGAATACAGAGCGCAAATGCAGTAGGTGATACACGTTCGTAGAAACGGTCTCCAGTCGACCTCGACAGTCGTCCCCAGGGTTCCAAACTGACCAGTATCGTTACGGGAGCTGACCCCGAGCGGGTCCGTATGCCAGAGAGTGTGTCACTCCGATTTTCGACCGGTAGTCGAGCGAACGCGGAGCGATTCCTCACCGAGTACGTCCCCAACGCTATCGACCGCGTGCAGGACATGGACGCCTGCGATTGTTTCACGTTCGTCCCCAGCCAGCCCGCGACCGGAGACCGGACGACCGGACTGCAGGTCCCGCCGCCCGACCACACGATAGTCCTTACCATCAGGGGAGACACCGACGACATCATCAACGCCGAACGGGACCGGTGGGACACGCTCGCCGAGGAGGGTATCATCACCGAGTGGGAGGTCAAGCGGTCCGCTGACGTGGATGAGCTGGTGGATGAACTCGGCGAGAAGCGAGCCACGCTGGTGGCTCACACCAGCAACCTCTCGGCACGAGTGGCGACCCTCGCATACCAGACGTTCGAGGACCTCGGAACCGTACCAGGGGCGGTCGAAACCTATCCTGACGAGAGCGACGCGGCGCCGTTCGGCTGGTGGTCGGTGTTACACACCGTTACCGTCCAACTCAACTACTCGCTCGCCGAGGAACTCGAGGCCTACCGCTACGGCATCGAACACGCCCTCCGGAACGTCGCGGAACACGAAGGTGAGGACGAGGCTGAAGCGCGGCTCGACGACGTGATCGAGACGCTCGAAGCGATGCGTACCGATATCAAGCAAGGCCGCCTCGATACCTGAGATCGTCTACGCAGGTTCTAAGCCCGGATGTTTCAACCGAAAAATAAAGTGATTTTAATTAGTGACTGGTTCATCTGTAGTTGCCGAACTGCTGGATTCATCCTCTGTATGTAGCAGGCTAATCGAATCCTATCATCGATTAGACATAATGGGGCAAAAATCGCATGCAGGTTTGCGAGCCAAAGCTGCAGCTGTCGCTCCGGTATGAATGTGCACGTTCTGGATGACCCTCCTACGAATCGTTGATCGCTCTATTCCATCGACCGAACCGGCGTCGTTGCGGGCGCTGGATATTCACACGCTAGAAAACCCTTCATCAGAGCGGTGTTCCTAACCGAGCGAGTTCGAGACTCAGAAGTCATCCCTCTGTCTATCTCTTCGACAGCTGAGGCAACCAGCGTGCTGAATACAGCGTGCGTATTAAGACGTACTGATTGACTCGGTATCTAAGGAACACAATTATATTTGTTTGTAGAAAATGATTAAGATATCTCCGGTCGTCCCAGCATTGCCCATCATGGCAGCTCCAACAGACATATCGGAAGCACTCGTATCGGACCTCCAAACCCAATTCGGCGGTCGGTGCCTGCTCCCCGGGGAAGAGGAGTACGGCGAGGCAATCGCTATCTGGAACGGCGCAGTAGAGCGGGGTCCAGCCGCTGTCGTCCAATGTGAGACGACTGAGGATGTCCTCG
Organism: uncultured Halobacteriales archaeon; assembly: GCA_964561055.1. Lineage (GTDB taxonomy): Archaea > Halobacteriota > Halobacteria > Halobacteriales > Haloarculaceae > CAZLOO01. The sequence goes on along the minus strand of CAZLOO010000204.1, from coordinate 1,752 downwards.
CCGCACTCGAGTCGGTACGCGAGCGCGATACCCCGTTCTCGGTAAAGGCCGGGGGCCACATGACAACCGGGCATGCCATCGTTGAGGATGGCGTTGTCCTGGATCTAACGCCACTGAACGGCGTCGATGTCGATCCTCAGGCTGGAACCGTCACCGTTGGGGGTGGCGTAACCTGGGATCTCGTCAATGAAGCGGCGCTCGAGCATGGACTCATTCCACCGGGAATCCCAGACGACGTCGGCGTTGCGGGGTTCACCCTCGGCGGTGGAATGGGCGTCACCTGTCGGATGAACGGGCTGGCCTGTGACAACTTGCGTTCAGCCGAAGTCGTCACCACAACCGGAGAGGTCGTCACCGCGAGCGATGATGAAAACGAGGACCTCTTTTGGGCGCTCCGTGGTGGGAGTGGCAACGCCGGCATCGTGACCGCCTTTGAATTCGACTGTGTCGAGGCGTCCCGGGAGTGCCTCGTTGCAAACGTGCTGTATCCATTCGACGGGGCAGCGGAGTACTTGCAGTATTTCAGTGAAGCCGCCCCGGATCTGCCCGAGGAGACGTTCCCAACCGCCGCGGTGATGACGGTGCCCGAGATCCCGGATCTGCCCGAGGAGCTCCACGGGGAACTCGCCGTCGCCGGCTACGTAATGGGGGTCGGGTCGGGAGACGATCTCGAGGCGGCACTGGAGTCCTTCGCCGATTTCGGCAATCCCCACGTCGCCGCGGTCTATCCCGCCGACTACACTGAGTTGTACGAGCCGTTCGAGATCCCAAGTGGACACCGACACCACTGGGAGTCGTTTTATATTAACGACCTGGACGAGTCCTTCATTGAGACTTTGCTTGACAAGCAGATCCCGATGCCCACACCGCAGTCAAACGTCGCGATTTATACACTCGGCGGTGCGATCAACCGTGTCGCATCGGACGCAACCGCTTATCCACACCGCGACGCCACGTTCGCGGTGCACATTCAGGGCCACTGGTTGAACGAGTCCAATGACGACACCTGTGTCGAATGGACCAGGGAGCTACACGAGACGCTTCGCGAGTTCGGGACCGGTGGCGAGTACGTCAACAATCAGACGGACACCGACGAGGAACGGGTAAGGGCAGCGTTCGGCGAGAACTACGACCGCCTCGCCGAGGTCAAGGGGAAATGGGATCCGGAAGACCGACTCCGCTCCACCCAGCACGTCGATCCCGAGTAATCGAGGCTGCAACGAGTCGTTCGTGTACAAGATTTGCGCCCGGTATTCACAAACGACCGAGAGATTGTCAGAGTCCTGTGCTGAGTACAGGGCGCGAATTTATCAGCATCTCGCTCTCAGGGGAGCTGCAACTGATAAACAAGTCGTCGCCAGCCGGGCGACGCCGGCTGCGGCCGGTGGTGGATACCTGAGAAGCCGACAGCCGCTAGGCCGGATGGAGGTACCGGGCGTCAAGGATACATCCGGTGGTCCCGTTCCTGCACGTCCCAGCACTGATGATCAGACGTGAGCTAACCGACCGGCCGTGGAAGCAAACCGCTCGCGGTCAAGGAGGGTGATCCTCGCGTGGTCATCTCCCCACATTCACTCCGTGGACTTAACCGGATACGACCCCTCTGTACGATGTAATGTTAACGGAGATAGGGCGCGCAAATTTAGACACACGCGTCCAGTACGGCCTGATGGCCGTATTCGGTGCGCTGTGTATCATCGCCGCGCTCTCACCGCTTCAGGACCCCGTTCGGATCACCACGGTCGGCACCCT
>CAZLOO010000203.1:0-4945 GCA_964561055.1 uncultured Halobacteriales archaeon | reverse complement strand
CCCCGGAGCATCGGCGCCGAGCGTATCTCCTCGGTCATCCGGCGAGCGGTCGGCTCGCTGACCGGCGCCAGCCGGAGGGCGGTGTCCTCAAACACCTCCACGAACACGCCGCCGAGGCCGAACAGCATTAGCGGCCCGAATTGAGGGTCCCGTACCGAGCCAGCGATGGTCTCGACGCCACGGTCCGTGTCAACCAGTTCCTGGACCTGCACCCCGAGCACGTGGGCGTCGGGGTCGTGGTCGGCGGCCCGTCGGAGCAGGGTGTCGTAGGTGTCGGCCGCTTCCTCGCTCCGGACTCCCACCTCGACGCCGCCGACGTCGGACTTGTGGACGATGTCCGGGCTGACGAGCTTCATCGCGACCCGGTCGCCCAGCCGGGCGGCGGCCTCAGCGGCCGCCTCGCGGTCGTCGACAACCTCGCCGGCTGGCGTTGGCACGCCGTACGCCTCCAGCAGTTCCATCGCCTCGGGACCGAGCTGTTCGCGTCCCTCGGCGGCGGCCGCTGCCAGCACCGACTGCGCCCGCTCGCGGTCGATGTCGTAGTCGGCCGCGCTTTCGCCCGGGCGCTCGCGTATCCGGCGGTACTCCGCGAGCGCCGCCATGCTGCGCACCGCCCGCGCCGGGTCGAAGAAGTTGGGGATGCCGTAGTCGTCGAGCCGGTCAGCCGCGGCCGCGGCCTCCTCACCTCCCATCAGACAGCCCACCACCGGCGTATCGTGGGCCGCATAGCGCTCGCCCACCAGGGCCGCCAGCACCGCGTGGTCGAACACGGCCGTCGGGCAGGCAATGACAACCACCCCGTCGACCTCCTCGGCGGCCAGCAGCGTCTCCAGGGTGGCCCGGAACCGCTCGATGTCGGCGTCCCCGATGATGTCCAGCGGATTCTCGGCGTCCGCACTCTCCGGAATAGCCGCCGCCAGCTCCTCGCGAGTGTCCTCGGAGAAGGCGGCTAGCGAGAGGTCGGCCCCCTCGACGGCGTCCGCGGCGAGCACACCCGGCCCACCGGCGTTGGTGAGCACCGCTATCCGGTTGCCGTCGGGGGGTTCCAACCCCGCCAGCGCCTGCCCGGCGTCAAACAACTCCTGGACCGTTCCCGCCCGGATGACGCCGGCCTGCCGGAAGGCGGCGTCGTAGGCCCGGTCCCGGCCGGCCAGCGATCCCGTATGTGAGGCCGCCGCGCGTGCCCCGGCCTCGGTGCGTCCGGACTTCAGCAGGACGACCGGCGTCTCCCGGGTGACCCCGCCCGCCGCCTCTAGGAACCGCCGGCCGTCGGCGATATCCTCCACGTAGCCCAGCACCACCTCCGTCCCAGGGTCGCCCCCAAACGCCTCCAGGAAGTCTACCTCGTCGAGGGTCGCCTCGTTGCCCAGCGACACCACCCGCCGGAACCCTACGTCGCGGGCCTGTGCCCACTCCAGGACCGCCGTCACGAACGCCCCGGACTGACTCAGGAAGGACACCGGCCCCTCGCTCGCGCCGGTAGTCGCGAAGGTGGCGTTCAGCCCCCGCGGCGTGCTGATGATGCCCAGACAGTTGGGTCCGACCAGCGCGAGGTCATGCTCGCGGGCGAGCTCAATCAGCCGCTGTTCGCGGTCCCGGCCGGCCTCGTTGGACTCGCCGAACCCTGCGGAAATAACGACTACGCTCTCGACGCCAGCGGCCGCGGCGTCTTTGATGACCTCCAGCACCGCCGGCGCGGGGACGACGACCACCGCGATATCGATTGGACCGGGGGCATCCCGGACGGTCGGGTAGCAGTCCCGGCCGAATAACCGGTCGTAGTTCGGGTTGACCAGCACCACATCGCCATCGTAGCCGGCCAGGACGTTCTCGACGAGCGCGCGGCCGATGGAGCTCTCGCGCTCGGTCGCGCCGACGACGGCGACCCGGTCAGGGTCGAACAGGCTGTCTGGAACGGTCACATACCCTACTGTATCGGGGACGACATAAGCCCATCCGCGCCTCCCGGCAGTTAGCGATCCTGCGGCGGTTCCGACCGCGATAATTGTCATTGAAATAAAATTATCTGCAGATGTACTTATGTCGTCTCACATTTATTGTATCCTTGGTGAAACTGATGTTCGAACAGAAACAGCCCCACAGCGACGCGCTTGGCCAGTACCTCGATCTCCGAACAGAGTACGTCGATAGCCTCCGGGAACACGACCTCCTTGACGCCAGCGGCGGCATCCGACGGGAGGTCATCGGGGGCCTGCTCGGCGGGCGGGCCATCCCCGTAGAGGGGAGCCCGCTTGACGAGCACTGCCGCAAACATCCCGATGACCCCCTCTGCCAGCGCATCCCCTCCGGTGAGATGGTCCGGGAATTCCTTGATGTGCGGTCGGCGTTCCTTGACGAGGTCGCCAAACACGGTCTGGAGAACGTCCAGCAGTTCTTCGTTGGGCTGATGGGCGGTCGGGGCAACGACCGCAGCTTGGTCCCGATACCGTTCGGCGGTGCCGGCAACGCCGGGCTGATCGGTCCCGACGGGGACATCGACGACATCCTGCCGTGGCTGCGCCTGTACGTGAACTCCGGTCGGTTCGACGGCAAGCCCCAGCCGATGCCGTTCGACCTCGGGACCCTCGCCAACGCGTTCGCGGGTTCGACCGGCAACGTCGGACTCGTCACCCCCGAGCAGGGCCTAGACGGCATCCCCCCGTGGCTCTGGCCGTACATTAACCCGAGTCGGGCGTTCAGCGACGGCACCCCGGTCCCGCTCCCGTTCCGGCGAACCGAGTTCGCCGGCCCGCTGCTGTTCTGAGCCACCCCAGTTCGAACGGAACGTTCCCGCTCGAAGTTGGGCTGTGGCAGCAGGTGTATCGCAACTTATGTTATCTCGAGTGACAGGTCCGTGCGATGCCCTCAACCAGACGCGCATTCCTCACGGCGTGTGGCATCGCCGCTACCCTAGCTGTACAACCGCCGACTTCGGCGGCCCCGCCTACCAAATCGTCGGCAGGGTCGAGTGGAAAACCCTCCGTGGCCTGCGGGACAACACCCTCGAGAATGTCGCGGATAGCTCCCCGGTGAACGGAGCGGTCGTCGACAGTGCCCCGATGGACCTCGAGCTGTGGACGATCTCGTACGACGACGCTATCGTCGACCTCTCCGGTGAGGGCCCGCTGGTGCTGTCGGCAGCTACCCGCGAGCGTCTCCGGTCGGGGTACGAGGACCCGTACGGCGTGGTTGTGCTGACCCTGTACAACCGCGACCCGCACAACAAGATACCGAAGGGAAACAGCTACGATTACCACATCGATCTGGAGCAGTTCAACAGGGTCGACCCCGGCGACCGCGTCCCTACCACCGTCGACCGCGACGGCAGGGTTGCCGTCAAGGAGCTGCTCACCGTCGACCGGGCCGGCGAGCGCTGAGGCGGGGTTGTTCTGGAACCGGCTTGACGGTTTGATCTGGTAGGTGGGGCGACGCTCTGCGAGGGGGTGCGGGACCTGTTAGCCGAGGAGCGGGTCGTAATCGAGGGGGGCTTTCGCGGCGAGCCTGGCGGCGATGTGCCGGCGCGCCGAGGAGTACGACGGGACAACGGTGGGGGTCTCTGTCTACGGGCGCACCATCGACGCCGGGCGGTTCCGGGCCACCGTCGAATAGCGCGACCGCAGCGGTTTTGCTTCCTACCGTCGTTCCGGGGCACGATGGCGCTGTTCGTCTCGCGGCGGGACCGCACCAGCGTGCTCCGCTGGCTGGCCGCGCTGGCCGCCGTGCTGGCGCCCGCGTACCTCGCCGTCCGGCGGTACGCACCGTTCCTGGCCGACCCTGCGGCGCTCCGGGCCTGGGTTGAGGGGTTCGGGGTATGGGCGCCGGTCGCGTTCGTCGCGCTCTAGGCGCTGCAGGTGGTCGTCGCGCCGATACCGGGACAGGTGACGGTCGCGCTCGGGGGCTACCTGTTCGGCCCGCTCCACGGGTTCGTCTACAGCCTCGTGGGGGCGGCCCTCCGGAGCGCGGTCGCCGTGTGGCTCTCCCGCCGGTTCGGTCGGCGCTACGTCGAGCGGATCGTCACGCCCGCCGCGCTCGAACAGTTCGACGGGTTCACGCGGGAGAACGCGCTGGTCGGCCTGTTCGTCGGCTTCCTCTCCCCCGGCATTCCGGACGACGTGCTCTGCTTTCTCGCGGGGCTGACGGAGCTCCCCGTGTGGAAGCTGCTCGTCGTGGCCACAATCGGCCGGCTGCCCAGCTTCCCCGTGATAAGTTTCGTCGGCGCGGAGCTGGCTGGCGGCCGGTTGGCGACCGCCCTCGCGCTGGCGGCAGCGGTGGCGCTGCTGGCCCTGGCAAGCTACCGCTACCGGGGGTACATCACCCGCCGGGTGGGCACTCCGGTCGGCCGTCCCGATGGTCGTCGCTGAGGACGGTCAGCCGCCGACTGAACTCCGGAACCCTCGCTGGAGGCTGATCGCCCGGGAGTAGTCCGCCTCCGACAGCAGCCCCACCGGAACGCCGTTTTCCTCGACGAGCGCGTCACTGCTGCCGGACTGCTGGAGTGTCGCGAGCGTGTCGAACGCGTCGGCCGCGACGTCCACCCGCGGGAGTTCGCGGGCGACCGAGCCGACGGTCGTGGTCGCTCGGTCCCCGCCGCGGGCCCGCTTGAGGTCCTTCAGCGTGACGACGCTGGGCGGACCGCCGTCCCCGCTGACCAGGTAGACGGTCTGCCTGTCCCGGAGCATCCGGTCGCCCAGCTCCTCGAGGGTGGTGTCGGCGGGGACGGTAGGGGGCTCGCGGCCCATGACGTCGCCGACAGTAATCCCCTCCAGCAGTTCGTCCAGCAGGACGGTGCGCGATTCGGTTGTGGCGGCGCCGTAGATGAACAGCGCCAGCAACAATAAAAGCAGTTGAAACGTGAGCACGCCGACGACCGCAAACAGGAACGCGAAGATAACCCCCACACGGCCGGCGATGCGGGTGGCCGTGCCGTAGGGGCGCGACCGGGCCA
>CAZLOO010000202.1:0-5012 GCA_964561055.1 uncultured Halobacteriales archaeon | reverse complement strand
ACACCGGAGTACCTGGCGACGGGGAAATGTGCCACCGAGTGTGGCGTCAGTGGGATGCCCACCACGCGTGGAATCCCACGGCGTCACCCGTGGGAGGAGGTCAATTACGGTCCGTTGATCGGGGTCTCAGTCGGATTGGTCGTCGCCGGAAACGCCATCGAGCTCTCTGCATAAAGAGGGAGCTGGTCAGTGTGGCATTGCCCCCTCGTCTGCTGCATGGGGTCTAGACCAGCAGGCCGCCGGTACAGTCTCCTGAGGGTTTCGACGAAGCGGGACCGCCCCACGGTGGGACCGAGCGGACAGTTTTTGCCCGCTCGCCGGCTACGGCCGCCGTGGACAGGGAGCTACACGTCCGGTACGTTGGCGACGACGACCCGGAGAAGTGCTCGGCCCGGAAGCTCGCACGATTCGGACTGGCCGAGCTCCACCGCTCGGACCGGGCGACGCCGGCAGGGCTGGTGCTCGACCCGTTCGTCGAGCGGGCGCTGTCACCCGCTGACGACCCGGACCGGCTGATAGCGCTGGACTGCTCCTGGGAGTCCGTCGACGGCGTGAACCCGGCGGGCAGCGGCCTCCGGGGCCCGCGTCGGGCGCTTCCGTTTCTGGTGGCGGGCAACCCCGTCAGCCACGGCCGACCGTTCCGGCTCAACACCGTCGAGGCGTTCGCCGGCGCGCTCTGTATCCTCGGTGAGCGCGACCAGGCCGAACGCCTGCTCGCAAAGTTCCGGTGGGGCCACACCTTCCTTGAGTTGAACGAGGAGCCTCTGGAGCGCTACGCTGACTGCGCCGACTCTGCGGCAGTTGTCGCCGTCCAGGAGGAGTACCTGGCCGACGAGACCGATTCCTAACGACCAGGGAGGGTGATCTCCCCGCCGTCGGCGTACACTGTCGGCTCGATGATAATCCCGTCCAAGTGAACCGGCGCCTCTGTATCGCCACCGATGCCGGCATCGTCGCCAATGGCGAGGTGGACTGTCCCGGCGGCCTTCTCGTCCAGCAGGACACTCCCGACCAGCTCCGAGACGGCGGTGTTGGCGCCGATACCCAGCTCCGCGAGGTTGTAGGCGGCGTCACCGACCTCCTCGGCGGCGGTCGCGAGCTGTGCGTCAATGTCCTCGTCGTCCATCTCGACGACCTGGCCGTCCTCGACGATGAACTCGACGGTACGACCGTCGAGCAGCCCGTGGGGCATCATCGTCCCGTCGACGATCACCCGTCCGTCACCGCTCTCGGGGCTGAGGAACGTCTCGCCGGCGGGGAGGTTCGACATCTCGCCGGGGTTGTGGAGGATACCGGTGTCCTTCAGCCACGGCCGGTCTCCCGGCTCGACGGTGATGTCGGTGCCGGCGGGCGCGGTGATCCGGATTGTGTCGGCCCCGGCGACCTGCTCTTTGATACGTTCGCAGGCCGCGGCGATGGCCTCGTAGTCGGCGTCCAGCCCAGTCGTGAACACGTCCTCCGTGATGCCCGGCAGGGTTGCGACCCGGGCACCGGCCTCGTTCGCGCGGGTCCGGGCCCGAGTGTGGCTGAGGCTCTTTGTCGTCGGACAGAGCACCGCGTCCGCCTCGCGCATCGCAACGGCGACTGCCTCGGGTGGCTCCTCACCATGTTGATCGCCCGAGGGGTAGCGGATGATAGCGGCATCGTTGGTGACCTCCAGCGCGGCGTTGTACAACACCTCCCCAATAGCGTGGCGCTTCTCGTCGGTCACGACCAGACATGACTCCCCGGCGCCCAGCCCCATGCACTGCCCCACAGCGGTTCTGGCGGCGGTGCGGAGCCTCTCGCTCGTCGTCTCGCTCATACTCCGCGTTCGAGTGCCCCCTGATTAGGTCTTGTCGTACCGGTCGTGTCCTTGCGGTACCCTCCATAACAACCCTTTTGTCGGGCGGTTGGGAAGCTCAACCCATGGCTGAGACGGAGGAGGTAAAAAAAGGGCTTGAGGGTGTCGTCGTCGCGGAGTCGTCGCTCAGCTACATCGACGGCGACGAAGGGAAGCTCGTTTACCGTGGCTACTCCATCGACGACCTGGCCCGGGAGGCGAGCTTCGAGGAGGTCATCTACCTGCTGTGGCACGGTGAACTTCCCACGCCGGCGATCTTGGAGGCGTTCGCCAACTCGATGGCCGCGAAGCGAGACTTGGACGACGACACCGCCGCCGTGATGGAGCGGCTGGCCGCCGCCGACGAGGAGCCGATGGCTGCGATGCGGACGGCCACCTCCGTACTGTCGGCGAACGACCCGGACACGGGAGCCGACCCACAGCGGTACCCCCCGAACGTCCGCAAGGGCCAGCGTATTGTCGCCAAACTGCCGACCGCGCTGGCAGCGTTCCTCCGGATGCGTAACGGTGACGACCCCGTCGAACCGCGCGAAGATCTGAGCCACGCGGCGAACTTCCTGTACATGCTCAACGACGAGGAGCCGGCAGAGGTCGTCGCCGAGACGTTCGACCAGGCGCTCGTACTCCACGCTGACCACGGGCTGAACGCCTCCACGTTCGCGGCGATGGTGACCGCCAGCACGCTGGCTGATCTTCACAGCGCGGTCACCAGCGCGGTTGGCACGCTCAGCGGCAGCCTTCACGGCGGCGCTAACCAGAATGTGATGCGGATGCTCCAGGAGGTGGACCGCTCCGGGATGGACCCTACCGAGTGGGTGCGGACGGCCCTCGCCGAGGGGCGGCGCATCCCCGGGTTCGGCCATCGCGTGTACAACGTGAAAGACCCTCGTGCAAAGATACTAGGCGAGCGCTCGAAGGCGCTGGGTCGGGCGGGGGAGATGAAGTGGTACGAGTACTCCACGGCCATCGAGGAGTTCGTCGGCCAGGAGAAGGGGCTTGCGCCGAACGTGGACTTCTACTCAGCCTCAACCTACTACCAGATGGGCATCCCCGTGGACGCCTACACCCCCATCTTCGCCATCTCGCGGGCGGCCGGCTGGATCGCACATGTCTTTGAGCAGTACGACGACAACCGCCTCATCCGCCCCCGGTCGCGGTACGTCGGGAACCGGGATCTGGAGTTTCCCCCGCTGGAGGAGCGGTAGCGCCCGCCGAAAGCGCTAACGGCCGGCCGCGAGCAGGAGAGGTATGGATCCCCGCATCCGTGAACACGCCAGCATCGTCGCCAGACACTCCACCGGAATCGAGGCCGGTGACCAGGTTGTCATCAGTGCCCCCGCCGCTGCCGAGGACTTGGCGGTGGCACTCCACGAGGTCTGCGGCGAATTGGGTGCGACGCCGGTGTTCATGGCCAACTCCGCCCGGGCCGACCGGGCGTTCATGCGGGCGGCCACCCCCGAGGAATTCGAGACCGCAGAGCCAGCACGAGCGCTGTACGAGGCTGCCGACGTGCTCATCCGGGTGCGGGCGAACACTAACGCCACGGAGACGAGCGACGTCGCACCCCAGACCTCGGCGGCCCGCTCGCGGGTCCAGAAGCCCGTTAAGGAGGTGGAGCTCTCGAAGCGGTGGTGTCTCACCCAGTTCCCCACCCCCGCACAGGCCCAACTCGCTGGGATGAGCACCGAGGCCTACGAGAACTTCGTCTGGGACGCCGTCAACAAGGACTGGGATGCCCAGCGCGCCCACCAGGAACAGATGGTGGAGATACTCGACGACGCGAGCGAGGTGCGGGTCGTCTCCGGGGAGACGACGGATGTCCGGATGAGCGTCGACGGGATGATCACTCAGAACGACTATGCCGAGCACAACCTCCCCGGCGGTGAGGTGTTTACCGCGCCCGTGCCGGACAGCGTGGAGGGGGAGGTGTTGTTCGACAAGCCCGTCTACCAGCAGGGCCGGGAGGTGACCGGCGCACGGCTTGTCTTCGAGGACGGCGTCGTCGTCGAGCACGCCGCCGAGTCCAACGAAGAGGTGCTGGCCGGGATCCTAGAGACCGACGAGGGGGCTCGCCGGCTGGGCGAGCTCGGTATCGGCATGAACCGCGATATCGACCGGTTCACGTATAATATGCTGTTCGACGAGAAAATGGGTGACACGGTCCACATGGCTGTCGGCAACGCCTACGAGGACACGGTTGGCCCGACCCGCAAGCGCAACGAGTCGGCCCAGCACGTTGATATGATCGTAGACATGTCCGAGGAGTCCTTTATCGAGATAGACGGCGAGCGAATCCAGGAGGACGGTCGGTTCGTCTTCGAGTAACGTCCCGGGCTACCGAAGCGGCTAGCAGACATACCCTATCCACCGGCGAATCGGGAGTACGTCAGTTCCGGAGCTTGGCACGACGGGCACCGCGTACGAGGATCCTGAGCAGGGACCCGTCGAGCGGACGCTCGGGAACGAGCGCATCGTCTACGTCTGGAACCACTAGGTCGTCATCCTCGGCGAGGACGAGGCCAATAACGACGTCGTCTGGCGTATCCCGCTCCAGCGGGTCCACTACGTTGAGCGCTCTGTCAAGCCGTTCGAGGACGAGGTCGGCATGCTCCGTAGCCAGGTGGAGTGCTTCGCCGACAACCTTCGCTCGATGCTCTTTGACGGACGGGCGAAGGCCAACCAGTTGGAGCCCAAGCGGATCGCGATCGACAAGAACGGGAAGGGGGGCGCTGACGGCGGCCGGAGCTGGCGGCTCCTGAGTGGGAGACACCACCACCAGTTATCACCGCGGCCGTCAAGCAGGCGGTATGCGACTCGACGGGCAGACCGTTTTCGTCACCGGCGCGGGCGCGGGTATCGGGGAGTCGATAGCACGCCGCTGCGCGGAGGAGGGGGCGTTCGTCGTCATCACGGACGTTGACGAGCAGGCGGCCAGGCATACCGCCGCCGAGCTGAAGGACGCCGTCGCCCGCCAACTCGACGTCACCGACGGCGATCGGTTCCGGAAACTGGTCGACGAGACCGCCGTTGAGCACGGTCTGGACACCCTCGTGAATAACGCCGGCATCGGCCACCCGCCGGCGGCCGCTGAGGAGACCGATCCCGCCGTCTTCGAGCACGTGCTCGATGTGAACGTCCGGGGGGTGTGGTACGGCACCCGGGCGGCGCT
>CAZLOO010000201.1:0-5029 GCA_964561055.1 uncultured Halobacteriales archaeon | reverse complement strand
CCCGCCCCAGTCGAGTAGCGCCGCACCCCGGTCGTCGTGGAGGATTGTGTTTCCAGGCCGAAAGTTCCAGGGAAACAGCACGACTGGAGCGTCGAACGGTAGGTCTGGAAGGGGTGTCTGCAGCAGCCGATCGACGGCAGACCCGAGATTAACCAGCTTAGATGAGAGCCGCTCGATGCCTCGCTCAACGTACCCCCGGAACCAGGGTCGCGGTCCCGTGGCTCCGCGACGGCGAGGTGGCCGTCCCTATCGACCACTCGGCCGGCGGATTCGACGGGGAACGCGGCGTGGAGCCGTCCGAGCGAGCGCACCACCCGGGTTGCGGCCGCCGGCTCTATCTCCGCGATAGGGACGTGGGGGTTCCTACCCCGCAACCCGCTCGCACACGAGGTACGCATGGCCGCGGTTGGTCCCGGACACGGGCACCGGTAGGACCGGCGCGTCCGCCCGCTCGGCGATCAGCCGCGCCAGCAGCGGTTCGACGCCGAGGCCGCCCTCTGCGGTCGGCCGCCACTAGACGACCACCTCGTGGCCGCCGTCGAGCGTGGCGATGGCAGTGCGCTTGGAGCGCCCCGTCGCTGAGCGGTCGAGCGTCATCATCTCGCCGTCCGGGAACACCGACGCAAGAACTGACCAGCCGGTCGCTGCGCTCAGGGCTCGAACGTCTTGAGGTCCTCGCGGCTGTCGATGTCCGTCCTGACGCCAGGGTCGCCCGTCTCGACGAGCACCCCCTCTGACAGCAGCAGGCTGCGGCCGCCGGTGTCCCCCTCTGCACCGACCAGTGCGTCCCAGCGGTTGGCGTCGAACAGCGCGGGATTGCCGCGCTGGCCTTTGTAGGCGGCTGCCAGCGCCGTCCCCTCGCCGGCGCGGTAGGCGTCGACCAGCATCCGTATCGACCGGGGAAGCACGAACGGCATGTCCCCCAGCGCGAGCACCAGCGCGTCCGTATCAGGGGCGGCCTCCACGCCAGCCCGGACGGAAGTGGCCTGGCCTTCCGCGTAGGCGTCATTGACGGTGAACGCCACGTCGAGATCAGACAGCGCCTCCCGGACGCGCCCGGCCTCGTGGCCGAGAACGACGGTCACGTCATCGAGGCTGTCGGCGAGCGTGGCCGCCGCATTGTACACGACCGGGCGGCCACCCACGTCTGCCAGGAGTTTGTTCCCGCCCTCGAAGCGGCTGCTGAGTCCACCCGCCAGAAGTACACCGGCAACGGTAGCGTCGGTGCGCGGTCCTCCCTCCGGGTCGACCTCCGAGCCGTCTACCAGCGGGAGCCCCTCGGACCCGGTCGGCTGTTGATCGTCACTCATCGTTCGAGCACCTCGTAAGGGACGATTGAAACGTCGTCGCCCGCGGCAAGGGTCTCAGTTTCGAATACCAGCCCGTCGGCACGGGTGGCACGGGTCGCAGACGCCAGCCGACCGGGTCGAAACCGATCGCCGTAAAGCGAGAGCGGGGAGTCCCGGTGACCCATCGGGATGGCCCGCCCCTCCGAGAGCAGGACAGGCACGGCGTACTCCATCCCCTGACGCTCCGGTAGCTCGAGGTCGACGTCTGTCGTCGCCGTCAGGGTCGGCTGGGCAGTCTCACCGGTCAGCAGCGGTCGCCCGAGAAGAACGGCGGCGGTGTGGGCGGCCACCGGCTTGCCGGGAAGCGCGAGTACGGCACAGTCGGGAAGCCGCGCAAGCGTCGCCGGCCGGCCGGGGCGGACCGCGACACCCGGGCACACGACCTCCCCAAGGTCGGCCAGTGCCCTGGTGACGTGGTCAGCGCGCCCGACGCTGGTGCCGCCGCTGGTGAGCAGGACGTCATGGTCGGCCGCGAGCGCCGCGACCCGCCCGCGCACCCGGTCGTAGTCATCCGGGACGGTGCCGCCGTCCGTGGCGTCGTGGCCCCACGCGCGGGCGAGTCCCAGCGCCATCGCCGTGTCACGGTCGGGCTGGCGTCCCTCGTGTATCTCCGTCCCGGTCGCGAGGGTGGCGACCGAAAGTCGCCGCCGGACGGTCACCGATTCGATGCCGAGATCGGCCAGCAGGGCAGCGTCTCGGGGAGCCAGCCGCTCGCCGGCGTCGAAGAGCCGCTCACCTGCAGCGACGTTGGTCCCCCGCTGGTAGACGTGCTGCCCGGCGTCCGCAGGAGGACCGAGAAGCCGGTCGCCGTCGGCGTCGGCGTCCTCTCGCCTGATCACGGCCTCAGTGCCCGCCGGGAGCGGCGCGCCGGTGGCGATGCGGGTCGCCTCGCCCACCCCGACTGGCGCGGGGTCGTCCTCCGGCCCGACGCTGGCGACCACCTCAAAGGGGCCCTCCGCGTTGGCAGGGACGGCGAACCCGTCCATGGTTGCCTGGTCGGTCGGGGGGCGGGCCGACGGGGCGTCGATGGCCTCGGCGAGGGTGCGGCCGGCGAGGGCGTCGATATCCACCCGCTCGGTGCCCGGCGAGAGGGCCGCCCGGAGCGCCAGCGCCCGCTCCGTGGCCGTCGCGCGGTCAGGGATGTCCATGGGGGCGTCTGGGGCGGCGTCGGCATATGAGCGTCGCCCGATGAATGAAACCGCCCGGCGTTCCCCGGGTCGAATGAACGCAACCGCTCGGGGTTGCCCCGGCAGAGCGGCGGTGTCCCCGTCCCTGGCAAAGGTTTTTAGTGTGATAGACAGACTGTACCGTCGAGGGCGCTCGCACGGGCAGGCGGGCGCGAGGACAATGGAATTCAGTGGGACATTCGAACTGGACGATACGACCGTCGAGGAGGTGTGGCTGGCGCTGTCGGACCCTGCGATGATTCGCTCCTCGCTTCCCGGCTGTAAGTTCCTCTACCACGTGGAGGACGACGACCCGGACTTCGACGCGCTCCGGGAGCGCGCGAAGAGCGAGGAGCAGCCGGAGCCGACGGCCGACCCCGACGTGATACATGAGCGGTCGTTCGTCGAGGGCGGCCGCTACGCGGCGGTGGTACAGATCGGCGTCGGGGCGGTGAAACCCACCTTCGAGACGGTGGTCACCATCGATCGGCGCGAGGAGCCGGAGATGGAGGCCTCTGGCGAGGGTTCCGCCGGCGACAGCTCCTTCGAGATGTCGTCGTGGATGGGCCTGGAGGCGACCGAGGAGGGCGGAGTGGCCGTGGACTGGCGGGCCGAGGCGGACGTGTTCGGCCGCATCGCCAACATGGGCCAGCGGGTGATCAACCCGGTGGCGAACCGCGTGGTCAAGCGGTTCTTCTCCTCGATACAGACGAACCTCCAAGAGCTTACTATCCAAGCCGAGAGCGAGAACGAGTCGGCGGCCGACAGCGAAGAGCCGGCGGCGGAACCGGCCGGGGAGGCACCGAACGGTAACGAGGGCGCAATGGTCGAGGAGTCCGGCAACGACAACCAGCGGGGCGGCCTGCTGAGCCGGCTGCTCGGGCGCATCCGCGGGATATTCGGGTAACATGGCAGAGCACGACATCACACTGACGGTCAACGGGACAGAGCATGAACTGACGGTAGAGTCACGGACCCTGCTGGTGACGGCGCTCCGGGACCAGCTGGGGTACACTGGCGCCAACGTTGGCTGCGAGTCCAGCCTCTGTGGCGCCTGCACGGTGCGGGTGGACGGCGACACAGTGAAGTCCTGCACGATGCTGGCCGTCCAGGCCGACGGCGCGGAGGTCGGCACCGTCGAGGGGCTCCGCCAGGACGGGGAGTTCCACCCCATTCAGGAGGGCTTCCAGGAGGAACACGGGCTGCAGTGTGGCTACTGCACCCCCGGGATGATGATATCGGCGACGGAGCTGCTGGAGCGCAATCCCGATCCCGACCGCGAGGAGATACGGGAGGCTCTTGAGGGGAACCTCTGCCGGTGTACCGGCTACCAGAACATCGTCCGCGCGGTGGAGACGGCCGCCGAACGGATGGACGCGGACGCGGGCAAACAGCTAGCCGACGACTAATCACTCACACCAACACACATGTCTACTGACGAAGGGAGCCCAGATACGCGGTCGGAGCGTGTTCGAACGGTCGACGCCTCGGAGGTCGACCAGAGCGAGGTGTTCGGCTCGGCAATAAAGCGCCGGGAGGACCCATCGCTGATCACCGGCGAGGCGGAGTATACGGACGACATTCAGCGCAGGGACATGGTCCACATGTCCGTGCTGCGGAGCCAGTACGGCCACGCGCGCGTCGAGAGCATCGATACCAGCGCCGCCGAGGACCACGAGGGCGTGCTCGCGGTGTACACCGCCGAGGACTTGGAGGCGGCCGGCGTCCCCGGCGAACTGCCGGTCGGCTGGCTGCTGGACGACTTGGTCCAGCCAGCCTATCCCATCCTCGCCCGCGAGAAGGTCCGCTACCAGGGCCAGCCGGTCGCGGTCGTCGTCGCTGAGGAGCGGTACTTGGCCCACGACGCCCAAGACCTCATCGAGGTGGAGTACGACCGGCTCGACGCCGTGACCGACCCCGTCGAGGCCGTCGAGTCCGACACCCAGGTCCATGAGGAGGCCGAGGATAACGTCGCGTTCAACTTCCAGCTCGGGGACGGCGCCGACGAGGCGTTCGACTCCGCGGCCCACGTCACGGAGATAGAGCTCACCAACCAGCGGCTCATCCCGAACGCGATGGAGCCCCGGGCCTGCGTGGCGGACTACGACGTCGGCGACGACGAGCTAAAGGTCGAGATGACCACCCAGAACCCCCACCTCCACCGCCTGCTGATGTCGGGGGTGCTCGACGTCCCGGAGCACAAGCTCAACGTTGTCGCGCCGGACGTGGGCGGGGGCTTCGGCTCGAAGATCCACACCTACCCGGACGAGGCGCTGACGACCTTCGCCGCGAAGGACCTCGAGCGGCCCGTCAAGTGGACCGCCACCCGGACGGAGACGTACCTCACGGACGCCCACGGCCGCGGTCACGAGACTCATGCCGAGCTCGCCATCGACGAGGACGGAATCATCACCGGGATGCGCGTGGATACCCACGCGGACCTGGGGGCGTACCTGTCGCTGTTCGCGCCCTCGGTGCCGACGTATCTCTACGCGACGCTGCTGCCAGGCCAGT
>CAZLOO010000200.1:0-5031 GCA_964561055.1 uncultured Halobacteriales archaeon | reverse complement strand
TCTACCGCTTCATCGAGGAGATGTCCGAGCGGGTCAACCGCGGGCTGCGGGTCTCCGAGAAGGCCGTTCGTAAAGCCGAGGACTCCCGCGATGACGGTAGCGAGGGGATGACGGAGGTCGATCGGGTCATCAGCGACCTCCGCGAGGAGTACCGCGGCACCCTCCGGCGGGGCGTGCTGGACTCCCGGGAGGACTTCGACCTGCTGGTGCTGGCTCGGGAACTGGATGCGGGCGTCGTCACGGAGGATACGGGCATCATCAACTGGGCGGAGGACTTCGGCCTGCGCTACCTGCGGGGTCGTGACTTCCCGACGCTGTTAGACGAGTATCTCACCGCCAGCGTCCGCACTGACCGCTATCTCGACCGCGAGGAGCGGTAGCTACTCCCGGGGGACGGCGATGTTCTTCACACGGCCGCCACAGTCCGGGCAGCCGCCCAGGTGATTCTCGGCGACGGTCCGGCTCCCACAGCCGTAGCACTCGTACACGGACTCCTCGGGGGTCCACGGGTCCTTGATGACGCTCATATCCTTTCTGGCCGGGTCCCCTACTTACCTGTTATCTACTAACACACCCTATCCCCTCTTTTTCATGGTATGTGTTTAATCATTAACGGTTCTTAATGTTCATTCGTCCAATTCGAGGGACGCCGAAAGGACGAACGTCTCTCGTCGCTCCGTGCCGTACTCGACGACGAAGCCACTCTCCTCGAACGTCTCGCGGGCGTGATCCAACGAGTAGCGCTCGGAGCGGGGCGGTCCGGCGTTGCACTCTCCCTCCCGGCTCCAGTCGGCGGTGCCCACCCGCGCCCCCGGAGAGAGCACGCGAGCCAGCTCCGATAGGGCGGCCTCGCCGGCGAACTCGTGGTAGGTCATCGTGGAAAACGCCCCATCGAGACTGTCGTCCTTGAAGGGAAGGTCCGCCACCTCGGCGGTGACGAACTCCACGCTCGTGGGCGCCTCTTTCTCGCGGTAGTACTCGTGCATCTCCGGCTGGACGTCAACCGCGTAGAGGGTGTCGGCGTAGGGGGCGACGTAGTCCGTGTAGAAGCCGGTGCCGCTGCCGAGGTCGGCGACGGTGCCGCGGTGATCGAACAGCGCTAACAGCTCATCGACGGAGACGTACTCCAGGCGCCCGATCTCCTCCAGCTTCTCCGCTTTCCCGGGGTCGAACGTGTGAAAGCCCATACGCCGACTACGGGCTGCCCCCTCAACTATGAGTGGGGTTCGGACAGGGGGGAAGGCCTTTGTCGCCGCCCGACCTCCCTCACGTATGAGCTTTTACCGCGCCGTGCGGGCGGTGGCGGACGCCTCCGGCGACGGCCCTATCGACTGGGCGGCGGTCGCGGAGTCGGCCAAGGCCGCCACGGACCCCGGGGAGCTGGAACTATCCGGGCCCGAGCGGGCTGGCTACCGCGACGACGTCCGGGCGGCTCGCGACCGGGTGCGGGAGGTCGCCGGCCTGGAGTTTGACCTCCCGAAGTCGGTTGAGATACAGCACCGCCACCACTGGATCGACGCCAACGTCGTCACTTTCGAACGCATCCTCCGGCTGCTGGACACTGGCCCGGGGTTGTTCCCCGGCGTCGCGCGGACGGTGAACACTGGGACGATGGCGGTGTCGGTCGGCTTCCTTGCGAACAACGTGCTCGGGCAGTACGACCCTCTGTTGCTGTCGCCCGGCGACGGCCATCGGCTGTATTTCGTCCACCCGAACATCACCCGGATTGCGGCGGCCCTCGGCGTGGACCGCGAACGGTTCCGGCGCTGGATCGCGTTCCACGAGGTGGCCCACGCCGCCGAGTTCGGCGCCGCCCCGTGGCTGGCCGATCACATCGAGGGACTCATCGAGGAGACCGTCGGCAACCTCTCGCAGGGTCGGTTCAGCCGGCGCCAGTTCCAAGAGATCGACACGACGATGACCGCCGTCGAGGGATACGCGGAGCTGCTGATGGACCGCACGTTCGACGCCGAATACGCCGATCTCCGACGGGAGCTGGATCGGCGCCGTCAGGGCGGCAATCCCGTGACACAGCTCCTACGGCGGCTGATCGGTATCGGGCGCAAGCGCCGCCAGTACGAGCGCGGCAAGGCGTTCTTCGAGGCGGTGGCCGACGCCCGGAATCTCCGCACGGCGGGGCTGGTGTGGGAGCGCCCGGAGAACCTGCCAGGCGAGGAGGAACTGGACGACCCGGCCGCCTGGCTCGCCCGGATGGGCGTCTGAGCGGCCGGCGACGCTACGCCTCGAGGGCCGGTTCGGGCTCTCTGCTCTCCCTACTCCCCTCGCGGTTGCGCTTGACCAGCACGGTCGCGACCACGAGGAAGGCGAGCCCCACCATCGCCCCGACCGCCGCCTTCGAGACGGTCGGGCTGTCGTCGACGGCCGGAGTCGGCTCGCCGTCCTCCTCGATGACGGCGGGGCCGGCCTCGTCGTCGTCCCCGCGCGAGCGGAGCCTCCTGACCGCGAGCACGACGCCAGTAACCGCGGCAGCCCCGAGCGCGACCCCGAGCCCGAACACCAGCCCCAGCCGGGAGCCACCGTCCTCGGGTTCCTCGCCGTCGCTTCTCGCGAACGGAGCGTTGAACGTCGACTCCGTGAAGTCGGCCTCGCCGCTGAACAGGGTGACGTCGACCATGGGGAGCGTTCGACGCGCCCGCTTTTAGCTTTTAGCAGGCGCCAAGCACCGCCCTCAGCGAGCCCGGAACCGTGAGCAGGGACGGGTAGTTCACCCGTTGGCCCGCTATCGCACAGGAACGCCGCCGGTCGGCAGGCGGCCGTCGAGATACAGCGCCACCAGCACGAGCACGAAAACGACCAATCCGCCCGCAAGCGTGGCGTAAAGCGTCTCGAAGCCGTAGCCGGCCTCGCGGAGCGTGCCGACGGCGACGCTCCCGCCGGACTGGATCAGCATCATCGTGCCACTATAGACGGCGTAGGCGCTGGCGCGGTTCTCGTCGGGGAGGTTCGACAGCAGATAGGTGTCCATCGCGGGGAACAGCGAGTGGATGACCCATCCCATCGTGGCGCTGGCGACGGCCAGCGCGAGGTACCCGGAGACAGCGGTCAGCGCCAGCAGACAGCCCGCGAAGGCCCCGCCGATGGCGAGCACGTACGGCACGTTCGGCAGGCGGTCGGCCAGGCGGCCGCTGACGACGAACGCCGGCAGCCCCGCGAGAAACAGCACCGTCAGCAGGTTCCGGGCCGCGGGCGCCCCTAAGCCCTTCGCTTGGACGAGGTAGGTGACGTAGAAATTGAACACGCCGTTGTACACGAAGCCGGTGGCGCCGATGAACGCCACCCCCGCGAGCACGATCCGCCACTGCCGGCGAGCCGCCCCGAGTAGGTCCCGGTCCTCGGCGCCGGCCTCCGGGAGGTCGGTCCGGCGGGACACCCACCACAGCACGAGCGTGCTGGCGGCGGCCGCCAGCGCGATCGCCCGGAGCACCGTGCGCCAGGGCTCCCAGCCCAGCGGGTCGGCAACGGTGCCGGCGAGCACGACCCCGACGAGCGGCGCTGCGAGGACGGCGGCCACCTGGCTGGCGCCGCCGTGGACACCCAGCGCGGCTCCGACGCGGTCGGGGAACAGCTCGCTCACCAGCGGGTTGCCGGCGATAAAGTAGGCGCCGCTGGAGAGGCCCATCCCGAGCGCGCCGGCGTACAGCCACTCGATGGTGGGCGCGGCGGCGGCGAGGCCGGCCGCCCCCGCCAACAGGAGGCCGGAGCCGAGCACGACCGTCCGGCGGCGCACCCGGGTGAGGAGGTACCCCACCGGTATCCGGGGAAGGGCGCTGCCGACCCACGCAAGCGTCGCCAGCAGCCCGACGGCGCCGTCGCCGACGCCGAAGCCGGCCTTCAGCGGCTCTAGAAGGGGTGCGTACACGATGCGGCCGAGGTTGACGAGGAACACCGTCGCGCACAGCGACACGAACAGGCTGCGGCGGCTCACGCCGGCGATTCGGGCGACCCCCGTTCAACGCTTTCGGAGCGGCGCCGTCCGGTCAGTCCGCCGACAGGCCGGCGCAGGGCTTTTTCACCTCTCCCGCGTAGCAGGCCTGCATGGACACCATCAGGAAAGGGCTACGAGCCGGTGACGTGGAGAAGGACACCTACGAGCGGCTCATCTGTGCCCACTGCGGGGAGTCCCTCGACACCCGCTCGGAAGCCGAGGAGATCGGTAAGGTGCGACGCTGTCCCGGCTGTGGCCGGGAGTGGAAACAGCTCGGCTAGCGTGCTGACAAAGGAGCTGTTACGCGTCTCGCGGGCCGGCGGCGGCTACCGGCCGGAGTTCACCGACCCGGAGGACGAGCCGCTGGCGGCCCGCCTGCTCGGCACCTATCAGGGCCACGTTGGCCACACGCGGGGGGAACTGGACGAGGCCGTCACGGCCATCGAGCGCGAGGGGCAGTTCAAGCTGGTACGCGGGCTTGCGAAGCTGCTCGACCGGGAGGCGACCGTCGAGACCCGCTCGCCGCTCCCCCCCGAACGGGCCCGGCGGGCCGCTTTCGAGGCGAGCGAGGCGGTCGGGGTCGCGAGCGCGGGCGAGCGCGAGCGGGCGCTGGCCCACGCCGCCGAGCGACTCGGGACGGACTCTGACGCGGTCGCGGCGTCGCTGTACGCCGACCTCGAGGAGCGCCAGGTGGTGACGGCGTTTGACAGCCGTTGGGGCCCGGCGGAGCTTCTGGACCAGTACGACCTCTCGCTGGCCCAGACGGCGCTGTTCGACGCCACCGAGGTCCGGGTGCGCTCGACGGAGCCGAAGGCGCTGGTGTCGGCGATCAAGCGGCTCCGCCTGATGTATGAGATACGCCGCGGCGGAGAGGGCCCGACCGACCGCGAGGTGGTGGTCACCGGCCCGGCGGGGCCGTTCTCGGGAACGCGGCGTTACGGGACCCGGTTCGCACGGCTGCTCCGGACGGTGGCGACGGCTCCGGAGTGGCGCCTGGAAGCGACGATCGACGACCGGGGTCGCGAGCGGACGATGACGCTCTCGACGGGGGACGTCACCGTTCCGGGGACCGAACCGGTGGCCGA
>CAZLOO010000199.1:0-5034 GCA_964561055.1 uncultured Halobacteriales archaeon | reverse complement strand
TGACGCCTTCACCGTCGTTCAGTACGCTACTGACCGGCTGCAGTGCCCTCCGTATCGGGATCGCCATCGTCTGTCGTCGCCACGCTACTAGACACACCCTCTGTCTGCAGCACGCTGTTCGTAGCAGTAGCCGAGGGGACACCGGAGCCGGCCACGCCGGAAACGGACGGCGCGCATCGATAGCCCTGCCGCTCGGGATGTCCCCTCTGTAGCTATATTTTGTGGCTAGAACCACTTAAACGAGAACCGCGGGTCCGGTGTCCTGCCGAGGGGGACCAACGTGTGGACGCTGTGCGACCGAGGGTGTGTCGGCGTGTCCACCAGTACGCTCTCAGGAGGGCCGCCCGGACCGATACGGGGCGGTGTTCCCCTCGTCTGTGGCATACCGTAGCGCTGGGCCCGGTGCTCATTGGCGTCGCCGTGGGTCGGCACTACGAACCGGTCCGCGCGAGAATGCGACACCGGTCGCCTCGCCGCCCGCGCGGTCCCTTATCGCTGACCGAAGCCGCTATCCACGCGTCAGGGCCTCCAGCGACGGCCTCGATGCGGCGTCGATCGAACGCCTCCCTGTTCTGTCCGTGGTGGCCGTCGGTGACGGTCGGGACACGGCGGGACGGTCTTACCGATGACCGGGGCCTGCCCCCTCGTCGGCGGCTGGTACCCCACAGCCTCAACGACGTGCTGAGCGTGGGGCAACTGGACGCCGAACGTCGTCCAAGCGCGGGTTGTGCGACCGCTCAGCCCGTCCCGATCTGGTTCCGTTCGTGGACGGCAACCTCGATGTGGGCCGCGAACCGCAGCAACACCCAGTGCCTCAGGTCGGGCGTCCCCAGCTGCCGGGCGTGTGGGCGATCGTCGGGAGGGTCTTGTCTGCTTACCGGTTCAGCACCGTCCCACAGGGGGCCCGGGTGATGACCCAGTCGCTGTCGGTCCGGCCGGGAGGGTCCGAGACGGTGCGACAAGGAAACGCCCCCGCGAAAGGGTATTGGGTGCAAAACCCAACGATTGTTGTTCCCAAATATCCGTGGAGCCGATGAAATATAGAATATATTATACAATCTCATAGCGACAAACAGTAGACTCTCTCACCGTCCCGACCACGGCCTGGAGCGGCCTCCCCAGACGGGGTCAGAATGTACACATCGGTGAAACCGTATCAAAGCCTTCGAGAGGCTCTTTTGAAGGCTCTGTGGAGACATTGACGAATGTACACAACGGGGCGAACCACCGAGGAAATACCGTCACCTCGGCGGTGTTCAGTCCCCGACCAGGGGCCAGAGCTAAACTAACCGAGCCAGAGGGGGTGATGGCAGTGTAGTCATAATCAACGGTACCGGTGCCGTTTATCGGTGATTTGCGGCCGAACGGTGTCGGATTGATGGAGCGATCCCTCCCCTACTCGGCGGGGGGAGCTCCCGAGACCGACTGCCGTGCGGAGTGAATACCTTCGCCATCAGGCGATTCACGCCCTCCGCCGACGTGGGGGCCCCGCCAGTGGCGCCACACCGCGATGGGTACCGATTTCCCGGTTGAGCGGCGCTTTGCCGCCCGTTTTCCCGTTACCGACCGATCACCGTTCACGTCAATATATCAGTTGCTGTATGTGTACACCGACGAATTGGGGGATATCCTTCGGGGGCGCGCCCCGATGTGGCGATTCCGGTTCACGGAACGAACGACATCGAGACAGGCTATTACCAACTCAACGCCCGTTTCATCGATGTGTACATTTGAGGGCCGCAACGCACCCCGGAACGCGGGGGGTCAGCGGCCGCCAGAGCGGCGGCGAACTCGCGGCCGAATCTGTCCGACATATACGGATCTGGAAACGTATCGGGCGGGGTACGTTCACGGTCTACAATCCAACATTTGTCCACTCCAATCCGCCAGCGTCGGCAGCTCAGGGGCCACGGGGACAGGAGCGGTTCAAGCGGTCGCCGGCGAGACGCTGACGTGTCTGCACACCACCGCTCCCGACGAGGCATACAGCGACGGCAACCGACCGCTCGAGCGCCCGTGCGGTCCTCCTCGAGCACCCGCTTGAGGACGTCGCTGTAGCTCCCGCCCTCGCCCCGGCGCCGGTGCCGGTTGAGCTCGCGTTTCACCCGGTCGCTGACGCGGATCTGTTCGTCGGCCGTGGCCATCGTCCGTCGTCATCAACGTTGACAGGAATTAGCCCCTGAGCCCACACTGCACCGCGTGTCCTCGCCGTGGGAGCCGTTCGGAATCGGTGGGTCGCTACAGCCCGAGGACGTACTCGGTGTCCTCGAGCCGCTCGGCACCGCGTTCGAGGGCTTCCCTGACGGCGAGGTCGTCCTTCATGAGGAAGAACCGTTGACCCCGCCGTTCCCAGTGGGCGACGGAATCGCGGAGAATTTCGCCGTACTCGCTGTACTGCTCTTTGACGACGCAGAACGCCTCGCGGTCCTCGACGACATCGAGCTCGATGTACTCGTCAGCGAGCTCCTCGCGGACGGTCTCGAACGCCTCGGCGGGGATCTCGAAGCGGTAGGCGTCGTCGTTGTAGTACTCGCGCAACCGCTGGAAGAGGTCCTGACGGTCGAAGTAGTGGCTGAACCAGTACTCGTCGTCCATCGGGAAGACCCGGATCGTCTCCGGGTCGACGTCGCTGTTAGCCATTCCATCACCCGGATGCCGGACGGACGACAGCCTCGCAGTCGGGGCACTCGGCGTAGCGTGCCGGCCCGTCGCTGCGCTCGTACTCGATCAGCAGGCAGCCGGGCGGGAGTCGAGCACCGCATTCCGGACACCGGCCGAGCGACGATTGGGTGGGCATGTGGGAATCGACCTCGCTGGGGGGAGCGTGTAGCGGGCGTATCGCCCGCAGCGAGAGCTACTGTACTCCCGTATATAGGCGTGTTCCAGCCGCGGTGAAAGTGAAACCCGGCGACTACGGCCGCCCGGCGATGTGCCGTCGTGGTTCCTGGCGCTCGGCATCAGAGCCCGTTTGCTGGGTCACCCGGTCGTCAGCGGGCGGTCCGGATCGCTGCTCCACTCCGCCAGCGAGCCGTCGTAGACGGCGACGTTCTCGACGCCGAGCAGATGCAGCGCGAACGCGACGCTGGAGGCTCGCTCCCGGGCCGGTCGCCGCGCGCGAGTCGAAGGGCCCGTGACACCGGCGCGCTCTCGCTCGCGCCCTGCCGGGCGCTCGCGACGGCGCGAGCGAGAGCGCGCGGGCGGTTGAGTCGGTCCATGCGGACAGCCACGGCTGGAGAGCCGTGGGAGCAGGAAGGCGCCGAGCGAGCGCCTTCGACGGTACCACCTCCCGAGTTGGTGATACCAATGCACGGTAAGCGAGTTTTCGATCACACGGCTTCGGACGCACAGGAGCGCGATCAACATGCGAGCGCGGTCGAGGACGGTCCGGAACTGCGGCCCTCGGTGCAGCAGGAGGCCCAGGCGACGGTCGATGCGAACCACCCGGACGCGGGATCGGCAGCCGCGACGCCAGAGCGGGAGTTGACGGGCGTGACGCTAGCCCAGGAGGAACGCATCCGGGCCCGGGAGCAGGAACTGGAGACGATGACCGCACGGGCGCGGCTGAGCGACCAGCGTGGCCGCGAGCGACGGACCAGGGAACGCGTGACCGAGCGGTGCCGGGCGATCAAGTCGACGGAGGACCCCCGGGCCGCCATGGACCGTGGGACCCTCGGGACGGTCAACCAGCACGCACACCGAATCGCGGACGGGATTCAGGGCGGTGCGACGCGGGCGGCGCTGAGCCGGCGGCTGGCCGAGCGGGTCGCGACCGGCTGTGAACTGGTCGCGGCGGTGCTGGACCTCGCGAACGAGGCCCGTGCGGATACGGGCGTGATCGTCCCGATCGACGCGGTGCCGGACGTGAATAGACAGACGGTCAGCGTCGAGGGCGAGATCGTCCAACTGTGGGAGCCCGGGCATCCAGCCATCCAGGACGTCGGGCTGATCGCCGATGACAGCGGGCAGATCAAGTTCACCACCTGGACGAAAAGCCGGTGCCGGAGCGTCGCCGAGGGAGAGCAGGTGCGGGTCCGGACGGCGGCGCGGAACTGGTACCAGGGGCGGTGCTCGATCGCGCTCACCGGTGACAGCCGCGTGGAGTTTCCCACCCGCGAGCCCTGGTGGACCGGGTAGCGGTGGGGATCCCGCTTTTTTATCCACGGGATGACAGCGGCTTACTCCTGCTCATCGCTGCTGCAGAGCCGGTCGGTCCACACGGGGCGCTGGTCGGCCGGCTCCGAGCAGTAGCGCTCCCGAAACGCCTGTGATACCGACTCTTCAGCGGACGGCCCGGGTGACCGCTCCTGCCCGCGATACTCCGTCCGCACGCCGAGGCGGGTCTGATTGACGGCGTAGACCGTCACGTCTCCTGCACGGAACGCGGGGTCGACGCCTCGCACCCCCGCGAACGAGACGGTCCCGTACTGCTCGCGCTCGACCGGCCCGACGTAAATATACTGCACGTCATACTGGTCCAACCGGTCGGCCGCGGCCGTCCAGGTGCCCTCGTAGATCGCGGTCACGGCGCGCGTCCGCTCGCGGTAGGCCGCCAGTCCGCGATAGCCGGCCTCGTGGCGCCACCCCACCACGGTGGGCAGGCCCGTCAGGCTCGATGGAGCGCTCCGCCACTGGTACAGCGGCTCGCCCGGCGCCGTCACGAGCGTCGGCGTTCCCTCGCGGGCGTCGAGCCAGGCGATCGCCGTGACCTCCTCGGGATAGGCGGTCTCGACGTAGGCGGTCCCGTCGAGCGAGCTCTCGTCCAGTTCGGCCACCGTCTCTGGGGACAGGCGCTGATGCAGTGTGACGGCGCCGAACGTGCCAGCGGTCACGAGCAACAGGGCCACCACGCCGGCCGCCAACACGCGCCCTCGCTGGCGCCAGAGGGGATCGAGCGTCGGCCCGTCCAGCAGCTGTCGGCCTGGTTCTCGAAGCGGGCCGACCACACGAACGGCCGCCACGCCGGCGGCGACGCCACACAGCACCCACGTCTGCATGTACACCTTGTAGACGGTGTTCCAGCGCGGGGCGTTCGGG
>CAZLOO010000198.1:0-5038 GCA_964561055.1 uncultured Halobacteriales archaeon | reverse complement strand
CGGCCGCCGGTGATGCCGGTGTAGAGGTGGGTGTGGTGGTCCTCGCCGAACTCCTCCTTCAGCAGCGAGAGGTAGCGGGTCGTCCGCCCCATCGCCTCCTGGGGCTCGCCGCCGGTGATGGACGTGCCGAGCGCGTCCATCAGCTTCGCCTCCCGGATAACGTCCTCGTCGGATTCGACCGGTCGCTCGTTGGCGTACACCTGGTCGACGTTCTTGCGGTTCTCGCCGAGGGGACAGTAGAAACAGTCCCGCTGGTCGCAGTAGCCGTAGACGAACAGCACCATCTTGCCGCCCTCGGCACACTGTTCACAGCCCCTCGACAGCATTACCCTTTATTCCCCGCCCAGCGACAAAAGGCTCGCGTTCCCGGTTCAGAGCCGCGCGGCGACGTGCTCGCCGAGTCTGTACCCCCGCCGCCCCCCGAGCGCGCCGAGAAGCATCGCCAGCCGTGCCGTCGAGGGCGCCGTCCGGAACGCGGTCCACAGCTCCCTCAGCGCCGCGGTCCGGTCGCCCTCGCGGAGCTGTATCTCCCCAGCCAGGCCGGCGGTGTCGGCGACCGCCTGCCGGCGGGCAGCGGGATAGCGGTCGTACAGCTCCGCGAACTCGGCGAGGATGGCCCGCCGCCCCTTGACCACACCCATCGACGCGCCGCGGGAGTTCGCCTCCACGCCCCGGGTGACCAACACTTCGTCGACGAACTCAAAGCCGGTCCGGCGGGCCAGGCGGATCATCAGCCCGAGGTCGTCCGCTCCGGGGCGATCCGCGAGAGGGAGCAGGTCGGCGAGCAACTCCCGTTCGATGAGCATCGTTGAGGTGACACACGGAGAAAGGTCAAACGCGAGCGCTCGCCGGAGCACATCACCCCGGGCGCCCGAGTCGGGGAGCCGTGGATCCATCCCCTCGAAATCCATCCCTGTGTAGGAGACACCGACACCCTCGCCGAGCAGAGGGTACTGGCGCTCGAACTTCGCTGGGTGGAGCCGGTCATCGTCGTCCAGTAGCTGCACCGCGTCGCCAGTCGCACGCTCGATGCCGGCCTGCCGAGCGGGGTTACCCCCGCGATTGGTCCCGAGAGGGACGTACTCGACGGGGCGGTCCTCGACAGCGAGGCGGGCGTGGGCCTCGCCGGAGTCGTCAACGACGATCACCTCGCTGGCGCCGGCTTGGAGGGCGCTGTCGATCGCCCGACCGAGGGCATCGTTGCGATAGTATGTCGGGATGACAACGGAGACGTCCACGGCGGGCTCAGGCTGCGTATCCCCCTAAATCCGCCGAATCGGGGGCCCCATTAGTTTTATACTCCACAACCATTTATAAATTATAGCAATGAGGACCGAGCGTGGTAAGAGAATCGAGTCGGCTCTTGGGGGGAGCCTTCTCGTACGATACGAGCGGGACGAGGGGCAACGGGCGAGTACAGCAGTGTTTGAGGCCGTCGACGCCAGCGGCGTCGACCTATTCGACGCCGGCGTTCGGCTCGACGACGCGATCGATGGTGATGCCCTCGACAGGCTGTTCTGCGGCCGGTCGGACGGGACTGTCGTCTTCGATTGCTGGGACCGCCGGATCGTCGTCCGGCCCGATACCGTGCTCGTACTCTCGCCGGAGTGACCGCCACCGCCGTCAAACGTATGTGAACCAGTCGTCGTGGTCGTCAGTCCGACGCTCAACCAATTCGAAGAATGCCGACTGTAGTTCCTCGGTCACTGGGCCGCGGCCGCCGTTGCCGACCGCGTTGTCGTCGACGCTCCGGATTGGGGTCACCTCGGCGGCGGTACCGGTGAAGAACAGCTCGTCGGCGGTGTACAGTTCTCCGCGGGAGATCTTCGCCTCGTCGTGGACCCTGTACCCCCTTTCGCGGGCGAGTTCGATCACCGTCCGGCGGGTGATGCCGTCGAGGATTGACTCCGCCAGACCAGGCGTGTAGATCTCCCCGTCCCGCACCAGGAACAGGTTCTCGCCGGGGCCCTCCGCGACGTCACCCTCCTTATTGAGGACGATCGCCTCCACGTACCCCTGTGAGCGTGCCTCGCCGCCGGCCAGTAGGGAGTTGATGTAGGACCCCGTCGCCTTCATGTTGGTCGGAATCTGGCTGGAATGGTGCTTACGCCAAGAGGAGACCATCACGTCGACACCGTTCTCGATGGCGTCCTCGCCGAGATAGCTGCCCCACGGCCAACAGGCGATCATCGTGTTGGTCGGACACTCCCCGGGAGAGACACCTAGCTGTCGGTAGCCGTAATACACGAGCGGCCGGACGTAACAGGAGGCCATCCCCTGGCCGCGGATCAGCTCCAGGGTGGCCTCCGTCAGCGTATCGCGGCTGTGGCTGATATCGAGGTCCAGCGGCTTCGCGGACTCGAACAGCCGGTCGAGGTGCTCCTCCCAGCGGAACAGCGCCGGGCCCTGCTCGGTGTCGTAACAGCGCACTCCCTCAAACACCGCCGAGCCGTAGTGCAGCGAGTGGGTGAGCACGTGGACTGTGGCGTCCTCCCAATCGACGAACTCCCCGTCCATCCAAATAGTCGAGACGTCGCCCGCCTCGCGCATCTGCTCGAAGCCTGCCATATCGCTCCCTCGCGGGCGCGCCCCTTGAGTGTTAACAGTCCCCTGCTATCACACCGCATTCGGAGGCGGGACACGGCCACGCGGCGGTACATCGAAGCCACCAGGCCCCCAGCAACCGGTATGCGCATCAGCGTCATCGGTGGTGCAAGCGTGGACAAGAACACCTACGAGCAGGCCCGAGCAGTCGGACGACACTGCGCGGAGCGGAACCACACGGTCGTCTGTGGGGGGTACGGCGGCGTGATGGAGGGGGCCTGTCGCGGCGCAAGCGAGGCCGGCGGGCAGTCGGTCGGCATCCTCTCCGGGTCGGACCCGTCGGCGGCCAACGACTACGTCACGACGCCGATCGCGACCGGTCTCGGCAACGCCCGCAACCCGCTGGTCGTGCTGAACAGTGCCGGGACGGTCGCCGTGGACGGCGCGTTCGGGACGCTGTCGGAGATCGGCCACGCGCTGGACTTCGGGCGGCCGGTGGCGGCGCTGGCGAGCCACGACCTCCGTTTCGAGGGGTTCGAGAGCGTCGGGACGGCTGCCGCGGCCGTTGACTCCGTTGAGCGGCGCGTTTAGTCCGTCTCCGGGGGACGGGCCCGCTCGCGGAACGACTCCGGCAGCGCCTCCAACTCGCCGGCCTGGACCCCCCACAGCGTAGCGTACAGTCCGTCCTCGGCGAGCAGCTCCTCATGATCGCCACGCTCGACGACTTCCCCGTGTTCAAGCACGACGATGCGGTCGGCGTTACGCACCGTCGAGAGCCGGTGGGCGATGACCAGCGTGGTTCGATCGGTCGAGAGCCGGTCCAGCGAGCGCCCGATGAGCATCTCCGTCTCCGTGTCGACGGCGCTCGTGGCCTCGTCAAGCACCAGTATCGATGGGTCCCGCAGCACGACGCGGGCGATGGCGACGCGCTGGCGCTGGCCGCCGGAGAGCTTCACCCCCCGCTCGCCAACGCGAGTATCGTACCCCTCCGGTAACTCGGTAATGAACTCGTGGGCCTCCGCAGCGCGGGCGGCGGCCTTCACGTCCTCGATATCGGCGTCGAAGCGACCGTAGCGGATGTTGTCCGCAATCGTGCCGTCGAACAGGAACGTGTCCTGTGGAACGTAGCCGACGGCGGTGCGGAGGCTCTTTAGTTCCAGGTCACGGACGTCGTGTCCGTCCACGCGCACTGCGCCCTCGGTGGCGTCGTACAGCCTGAGCAGTAGCTTCGCGCAGGTCGACTTGCCGGCACCGGTCGGGCCGACCAACGCCACCGTCTCGCCGGGCTCGGCGTCCAGGTTGATGCCCGATAGTACCTGCTCGCCGACATCGCCGTCTGGCCCCTCCGGGTAGGCAAAGCCGACGTCCTCGTACTCGACGCGGCCGTCCGGGTCCTCCAGGACGGCCGGCTCCTCGGGGTCAGTCACGCGGCCGGGAACGCCCATCAGGCCGAACACGCGCTCGGCGGAGGCCTTGGCGTTCTCGTACTGGTCGACGATATTCGACACCTGCGCCAGTGGGGCGACGAAACGCTGGCTGAGAAAGAGGAACGTGACGAACTCGCCGGTGGTGAACGTGCTCGTACCCGCGATCGATGGACGGAACAGCAAGACGTAGCTCCCGACGGCGAACGTGACCCCAAAAGAGAGCCCAGCCAGAAGCTCCATGCCCGGGCGGTAAACGTACGACAGCCGGAGCATCGACATGGTGTCCTCGAATAGCCGCATCGACGCCGACCGTACCCGGCCGACCTCGTGGCGCTCACTAGCGGTGGTCTTGGTCAGCTCCATCCCGGAGATGGCGTTCTCCAGGCGGGTGTTGAGGTTGCCGACTGCGGCCCGGCGGGCGGCGTAGCGCGGCTCCGCGGCCCGCATGAACCACCGGGTAAACACCACCATGGCGGGGACGAACACCAGCGTCACGATCGCCAGCGTCGGATTCAGCAGGAGCAACACGGCGGCGATGCCGAGCACCATCGCCCCCAGCCGGACGCTGTCAGTAAGCGCGTTGTCGAGGAATAGCTCCAGGTTCTCCGTGTCCGAAGAGAGAATGGCCATCACCTCGCCGGTCTGCTTGTCGTCGAAGAAGCTCATGTCCAGTGCTTGCAGCCGCTCGAAGCAGTCCACCCGGACCTCGTGCATCGCGCCGTGAGCGAACTGGTTGGCGGCGACACCGTAAATCCACGTGCACACCCCTGTCAGCAGGAAGGCGCCGACGATCAGTGCCACCGAGAGTTGGAACTGAGCGGTGGTCCCTGCCGGTATCCAGCCCGCCGGGACCAGCGGCAGGCTGTAGCTCCCCTCACGCAACAACCCGTCGATGGCCGCCCCCAGCACCACCGGCGCGACGAGGCCGGCGAATTGGGCGAGGAGGTTTCCAACGAGGCCGACGGCAAACCACTCCCACCGCGGCCGGCCGTAGCGTTCGGCTAGCCGGCGCATCGGCCGCTCGACGTCCGCGCGGTAGCGGTCGAAGACGCTCTCCTCTGTCACTA